>JAQUMH010000008.1 GCA_028718185.1 Elusimicrobiota bacterium | reverse complement strand
AAATCAGATTTTCAAAGACACAGAGGCTTATCTGAAAAACATAAAATTGCTTATTTGAAATGGTATATTTATTTAAAAAACCATTAAAAAAACAACATTTTAGTACTATTAAGCCCGCAATGACAACAATGTTATCATATGTGTAATCTTGCGACAAAGTCGCTTATCTTAGCTTCTTTAACATATCTTTAAATTTTTTCAAAGGGAACCCGACAACGTTCAAGTAGTCCCCCTTTATACTTTTAACAAAAAAATCATTTTTTTCTTGTACGGAATAAGCGCCTGCTTTATCAAGATGTTTTGAACAGGCAAATTCTATATCTTCTTTTGAAAGCTTTTTGAATTGCACTTCTGTTTTTTCATAATCAACAATCTGTCTTTTTATATTCGTATCCAATATTGCAACACCTGTGTAAACATAATGCTTTGAATTGGAAAGTTTTGTCAAAATTTCTTTTGCTTCTTCTTTATCCCTGGGCTTACCTATTATTTCACCTTTTAAAACAACAATCGTATCCGCCCCAATAATTATCCCCTTGAGATTTACAGCTTTCGCCTTTTTTAAAGCAAGCCCTTTTACTATTTTAACAGGATTTTTAAAAGATATATCCTCCGATATTTTCGGGTGGGCAATTTTAAACTTATATCCCGCATCAGATAATATCTCTTTTCGACGAGGCGAACTAGAAGCAAGAATGAATTTTTTCATATATTAGAGAGGACTGCGTCGTTGCGTCTTAGTGTCTTTGTGTCTATGACTCTACGACTCAACAATCCCACTATCCCACTATCCCACCATCCCACTATCTCACGAATCTACGCCTTTACGACTCTAATCCCATCTTTTGTCCGCATTTTTTACAACATCCGTCTTTTAAGCCGACTTTTTTTATATTATAACCTTTTCTTTCTATAAGGACTTCTTGGCATTTTGGACAATAGGTCCTGTTATATTCAGCTTCTAAAACATTTCCAAGGTAAACATATTTCAGTTTTTTTATGGCAATTTTTCTTGCTCTTTCAAGTGTAGAAAACGGCGTCGACTTGACTGTCATCTTGTAGCATGGGAAATATCTTGAAAAATGGAGCGGGATTTCCTCGCCTAATGACCAAATCCAATCAACCAAATCGGAAATTTCTTCATCAGAATCGTTAAGCCCCGGAATTAGCAGATTGGTAATTTCAACATGTTTTTTCTTTTTCACCATTATTTCAACTGTCCTTAAAACAGAAGCGAGTTTCCCGCCGCAGTATTTCTTATAAAAATCATCCCTAAATGATTTAACGTCAATATTTGCCGCATCAATATTTTCTACAATATTAACAAACGGCTCTTCGTTTATATATCCATTGGACACTATCACATTTTTTAATCCATATTTTCTTGCTTCAACCATAGTTTCTTTAAGCCATTCATAATTTATCAACGGCTCATTATATGTATAAGCAAGCCCTATAGAATTATACTGCTTGGCAAGTGCAATAATATCTGACGAAGAAACATTTTTGATTAAATTTTCATCAAAGTCTGCCTGTGAAATTTCGAAATTCTGGCAAAACTGACAGTGAAAATTGCAGCCGAGAGTCCCAACAGATAAAATTTCGCTCCCGGGATAGAAATGGTAAAGCGGTTTTTTTTCTATCGGGTCCATTGAGACAGAAGTAAATTTACTGTAAATTAATGAATATAGTTTACCGTCAACGTTCTTTCTTACATGGCAGCTCCCAACCTTACTATCAGCAATAATACAATACCACGGGCATAAATTACACTTTACAAGTTTTTTTTCTTTATTATAAACTTCAAAATATAACGCTTCTTTCATTTTGTCTCTTCCCCAATCCATTTAAGGTAATCAGGATTACCTGCTATTATCGGCAGAAAAATTATTTCCGGAACCTTATAAGAATGTATCATTTTAATTTTTTTAATAAGTTTTTTTGCCAACGATATTTTCGTTTTCATTATCAAAAGAACTTCCGGTGCCCTTTCTTTCTTTCCCTGCCACCAGTATATTGAATTAATTTTCCCAACAATATTCGCACATGCAACTAATTTTGCCTTTACAACATCTTCGACAATTTTTTTCGCTTCCTTATCATTTGCCGCTGTAACAAAAACCACCGCATATTTCATTTTATTCCTCACTCACCTATCCATCCTCTATTACAGTTGTAGTTGCACGCCCTTGGCGTGCCATAAATGCCATATGTGAGCAGACCAAGGGTCTGCGACTACATTATTTGTATAAAACCCATAAAACCTATGTCACATTTTTTTACAATCTACCATCACCGGACAATTTTCACACTCCGGTCGCTTTTTACAAAAATTCTTTGCAAGCGCAACAATCAAAGCGTGGTATTCTTTGTATACTTCTGTACTTTGTGGAATGTTTTTTTCAAAAAAACTTTGGATTTCTTCATATTTATCGCCTTTAAATATACCGAAACGATTTATAAACCTTTTTGTATAAGCATCCACTACAAAATACGGCTTATTAAGCGCATACAGAAGAATTGAATCTGCTGTTTCCGGTCCCACTCCATTAAGTGAAAGTAATTCTTCTCGTGAAATACTTAAAAATCGGGTAAATGAATTTCCTCGCGGTATCAAAGTACCACCCCCCACAGTTTTGTCTATGACAAAACTAGACGTGGGGGTTCTTCTCCCCTTTATCCCCGCAGCAAGCTGCGGGGTATTTGGTGAAGGAGAAAGAACATATTTCGCAAAATTTTTAAGCCGGACTGATTTTTGTTTATAAAAACCTGATGGTTTTATTAAAGATTGCAGTTTTTTTAAATTTGTTTTGGAAATTTTCTCAAGGTCTAAATATTTTTCTTTTCTTAAATTCGAAAGAGCTTTTTCAACATTATTCCACGCGGTATTTTGGGTGAGTATTGCTCCGACCATTATTTCAAATTTCTCTTTTTGGGAAAAAGACTTTTTCTGAGGATTATAGACACCGCCAATAGGCCACCAGCCCTGCGGACCAAAATATTTAAACAGTTTTTTGTATAATTTTTTCGCATTCATCTCTTGGTAAATCAAATGGTTTTCTGCGAAAAAATACCCCCCCGTTTAGTTCCGATTTATCGGAACTGGGGGGGGAAACTCCATTACTTCATCAATAAAACCATTATAGCTTTCTGGACATGGAGCCTATTTTCTGCCTGGTGAAACACAATGGAATTCTTACCTTCAATAACTTCTTCTGTTATTTCTTCACCCCTGTGCGCTGGAAGACAATGCATAATAAGACAATCGGCTTTCGCTTTTGATAATAACACCTTATTTACCTGATATGGCTTAAAAACAGCTAACCGCTTATCTCTCTCGCTTTCCTGCCCCATGGAAGTCCAAACATCAGTATAAATAACATCTGCATCTTTTACATCTTCCGGATTATTGGAAATTACAATTTTAGCACCGGATTTTACAGAAATATCAATAGCATTATTGGTAACGTCTTTCTTGGGTTCGTAACCGGAAGGCGTTATCACAGTAAAATTCATGCAAAGTTTAGCACATAAAAGCATTAACGAATTTAATACATTATTGCCGTCACCTATAAACACAACTTTAAGCTTTGCCAAATCCCCTGTTTTAAATGCAGACTTCCTGACATTCAATTTCTGCTCTATTATAGTATAAACATCGCTTAAAACCTGGCAAGGATGTTCTAAATCTGTTAAACCGTTTATTATAGGTACTGCCGAATATTTAGCGAATTCAAGAAGGTCTTTATGTTCGTAAGTTCTTATCATAATCCCGTCAACATAACTGGAAAGTATTCTTGCAGTATCGGCAATAGTTTCACCCCTGCCCATTTGCAGTTCTTTTCCTCTTAGAAAAATCGCAATTCCACCCAATTGAAACATGCCGGTTTCAAAAGAAACCCTTGTTCTTGTGGATGGTTTTGCAAAAATCATTGCAAGAGTCTGACCAAGAAGCGGAATATATCTCTTTTTCTGCTTTTGTTTGTTTTTAAGGTAATCTGCAACCTTAAAAATTTCAAGAATATCCGCTTTCTCTAAGTCAGTAATTGAAATTAAATGCTTGGCTTTCATAACGGTTATATTATATCAAAAACTATTAAAAAAACAAGAAAATATTTATTGATTTTGATTGATACTTACTCTCATACTTGCACTAAAATCTTTTTTCATGTTTCAATCCTTGCCCGCCAAAGCTTCAGTGCTCGCCCGCTTACGGGTTAGTGGTGGGGTAGAACCTGACCCCATTTTTTACTTAATTTCTTCTAAAAGCCGATTCTTCATTTCTTTTTCTGAAGGTAATATTTTTTTAAGTTCCGCGGGAAGTTTTGTCGTTAAATGATACTGCGATACTCCTATAGGATTTTTAACGCTTCTTAAAGCATATTCAACGGTTATATTGCTTTTATCAGCACATAAAATAATACCTATTGGCGGGTTTTCATCTTTTAATCGTGTCTGTTCATTTAATAGATTGAGGTAAAAATCCATTTTCCCGGCATACTCTGGCTGAAATTTGCCTGTCTTAAGTTCTACGGCAATGAGACATTTAATTCTGCGGTTAAAAAACAATAAATCAACAAAATATTCAGTGCCATCTAATTCAAGCCGATACTGATTGCCGATGAATGAAAATCCCGAACCAAGTTCAAGTAGAAAGTGTTTAATTTTTTCAGTAAGTCGTTTTTCAAGTTCCCTTTCCAAAACCGGTTTTGTTATGCCGAGAAAATCTAAATTGTAAACACTTTTCAGTGATTCGTCCGCCTGTTCCGAAAGATGAACCGATAAAGTTTTTGGGAAGTTATGTTGTTTTGGAATTTTTGCCGATAATCCATATGCATCCGCATTTATTTGGTTAAGAAGAACATTCCTGGACCAACCCATGTCCGATGATGCTTTAATGTAATATTCTCTTTCTTTCATGTTGGATATTTTGTTTAAAATCATCAAATTATGTCCCCATGGTATTTCTGCGACAAGCTGTCGCAGAATTGATGATTCCCTGTATGTATCATAAAATCTTCTCATATCCCATAGATTACGACTTGAGTATCCCTGTAAATTAGGAAATTCATTTTTTAAATCACTAGCTAATTTTTCAACAATACCGTGTCCCCATCCATATTGTTTTTGTCTCTCAATAATTGTTTTCCCGAGGTCCCAGTACAATTTTATTAATTCTTTGTTTAACTGCCGGCTTGCCTGCACTCTCGCAAAGGTGATTTTCTGTTTAATTTCGTTTAAGAATGAAACATAATTTTTATCAAGAATCAAAATATCTCCTTTTTTCTTCATATCAATTTCTCCGTGAGAATTAAACTTTCTCAAAATAATTTCAATCAGAACGTGATAGTAGCTTTAAGAATAGGAAGCAATATCAGCCCGGGCGCTTCGGTAATGACCGGTCTTGCTGCAGCAATATCCCAGGCGATTTTGTTCGTCCTGAAACGGGGACCCACACATAATAAATCAGCGTCAGCTTCGGCGGATACATACGAGTACTCGGCAATCAATGAAGTCTTTTCCGACAAATCTTTGCGGTAACCTATCGTATAAGTAAATGACCATCGATGACTTTTGAAATTCTCGTCAGAGTTCAATACCTCGTCTTTATTGTCGAAATACACAGCACTTACTGCAATATGAAGACTTTTTTCCTTTTTCCCAAAACTTACCACATTACCTAAATTATAAATCTTATTTTTAGGTATACCCGCAGCCCAGAAAGCACAACCGGTCTGTTCGGAAGAATAGTAGTTCTGCTTGACTCCTATTGCCGCCGTCTCAAGGACTTCCTTGTTTATCGGGAAAAATGAAAATACTCCAACATGTGTCCGCGATGTTACAGCATAAGTGTAATTAATTATTGCAACCTCATAATCGGAAAAGTAAGACGCCCCTTTCGGCATGGTATACGCAGTAGGAGTAAGAAAGAGTTCATGGTCCCCCGCCATATATTCAGCCCCGGCAGAACCAGTTAAAGTAATTAAACCAAATAATAGAAGCAGTTTTTTCATATATTAGTCTCGTTTCGAGAAGATAATCTGGCAAAATCACTGTAAAATGATTACTGTTAAATTCGTTGAAATGTGGAGAAATTAGAGTATTAAAACCATCCTCATTTCATATTCTAATTTTTATTTTTCATTTGTTTAATGATTAAAAATCTACAAAAACTGGATATAAAAAGAAGAATCGTAGCTAAAATTACGAAGCGCAAACTTCTTCCTAGACCAACAAAGAAAATAGCAAAAATCGTATTTAGGTCTGTAAGATACTTTGCCCAAGTAAAACAGACTTTCATAAGATAAATTATAAGTATAATAATACCGATAAATCCACAAAGTAGTCCAAACCATGCACAATTAGTAGTCCATATTAAATTTACAATACCGGAATTACGACAAGATATTATTTCAGTAACCGATTTCCAAGAAAAATAAATACCTATCAATACAAAAATAATAAGAATAAAAAAGACAATATCTATCTGTATCATACTGAAAAAAAAGTAGTGAAAAAACCTCATAGAAAAACCTCCTTTGCTAATTGCATTACAATTCACAATTTAATTCTACTGTATTGATTTCTGTTGGATTATGGAGTAATCATCACAAAAATAAAATGCAACATTTATTGTAATTAAGTAACATTATGATATTATTATTTTCCCGTTGGAAAATCAAAAATTATTTGTTAAAAAAATTACTTTTTTTATTAATTGGCTTTTTTATCTGCTACTGACAATTACCTAAATAGATGCCCCTATTTCTACTTTTTCAACTTCTTCTCCTTGTCTAAGGATTATCAAAACTACAATAATTTTTGGGCCAAAGAATGAAGTTCATTATTTGCCAAAGCTAAGAGTTTCTTTTTTACTGTTCTTGAAAAATACTCTTTTTCGGTTTTTGTTAATTTTTCGTTTTTTAACTTTTTGTAAAATAAATCTTTTTGCTTTGGCGAAAACACCTGCGATAAGGCAAACTCTAAATTATACTCATCTTTTAATTCCAGCAATTCTTTGAGTTTTGTTTTTTCTTCAAGAGCATAATTTCTGAATGTATCCTTTAATCTCTGACTTGACATCTTATGTTCTGCTACAAATAAATCCTCGTTATTTTTCATTTTTTCAAGATATGTCTTATATTTGTCCTTATCGCTTAAATTAAGAAGACTATATAATTTTTTTGACCAGTCATATTCAAGACTTAGATTATTATAAAGCGCTAATGATAATGTCATTAATTCGAAAAATGTATTTCTATCGGACTTACTCAGATATTTAACTGTTTTATGAAAATCAAATAAACCTTTTTTTAGAGCGTTGGCTAACATAACAGGAAATCCATCCCAAAACCGCATATCTTTGCTTTTAACAACATCAGCCAATACGACATTTGCATCCAGTTGCTCTTCTTTTTTCATAACGGGAAACCCAAGTTGATTTAGATTTTCAGTGAGATTATTTTTCATCGTAAATGCCTTCTTTTTTCAGTTTTTCAACAAAAGATTCAAAATATTTTATCACTTTATCTTCAGATATATCATAATATGCTGTTTCGTAATAAAATTGTTTTAATTTTATTAAATCAATTTCAGATTTTTTCGTTTTAATCAATATTATGCAATCTTCAATATCTACACTCGATGATCGGAATATTTTACTTATAATTAAATCATAATAATTTAAAACTCCAAGATAAATATGATTTAATTCAGCAATAAAAATATGTTTATCCTTTTTAAGCGGCGACTCCAGTAGTTCAGTTGTATGAACGCTTTTACCTTTGAACAAATCAAATACAAAATCACCTTCCCTTGCCCAGCCATTGCCGGTAACTGATTTATAACCAAGTTGCGTCAAAATATTTATGAGATATTCGTATTGCTTTGGCTCCGGAACTAACAAATCTATATCTTTCGTAGAGTCCTTTATACCAAGTAACGTCATAGCGGTACCACCGCATGCAATAAGATTTATTTTTCTTTTTAAGAAACCATCCCAGATGGATAATCTCTCTATCAGTTCCTGTTTATTAATTCTATATTTCATACATATAATTGTATCATGCCATACATCTTCTTGTATAATTATATACAACAATAGCGATTTTGTCAAGTGTTTTCTTATTGTTTGATTTTTTTATCTTTTAGAAAACATTAACGGGAAAAGTGAATAGAATTTTATTGATTCTAGGACATCGCTGGTGCGGATTTGTTCGTTTGGGACATGGCAGTACTTTTCTTCACCGGGACCGAAACCGATTGTTGGAATCTTTTCTTCGCCCATTGTAAACGAACCGTTTGTGCAGAATGGCCAAAGAACTACGTTCGGGTTTTTGTTATATGCTTTTTTGTAAGCTAAAACTGATGATTGGACAAGTTTGTGTTCTTTTGGCAAAATAAATGCACTGGAATATTTTTTAAGATATTCTACTTTGGCATTTTTACCGAATATTTTTCTTATTTCATTAAGGACACTGGTTTCTGTTTCAGATTCAACCGGTCTCCTATCAATATAAAAAGAACAATTATCAGGAATGGTGTTTGTAGAGGCGCTTTTTGTCTCAATCTGGGTAACACTTATTACTGGTTTGCCTAATTCGGAAATTACTTTGTAATTTTTATTAAGCAATTCAATTTGTTTTATGAAAGGAAGTGTTTTATAAATAGCATTATCACCTTTTTCCGGAACACTTGCATGACACGATTTACCGTTAACCGTAACTTTCATTTCCGCCCTGCCTTTATGTCCTCTGACAACTTTTAAATTTGATGGTTCTCCTATTATTACACAATCGGGCTTAAATCCCAGGTTTCTGATAAGATAACCTATCCCGGAATGGTCTGCACTTTCTTCCCGTACAGATGCTGAAACATAGAGCGTAAAATCGCCTAATAATCCCTGTTTCTTTATTAAAGCACCTGCATAAACCATCGCGGCAACACAACCTTTATCGTCACAAGCACCGCGACCGTAAATAATCCCGTTTTTAAGAACAGCTTTAAACGGGTTTGTCTTCCAATGTTTTAAATCAGCAACACCTACAGTATCGGTATGGGCATCATAAACGATTTTCTTTTTGCCGTTACCGATTCTGCCGACAACACTTCCTAATTTATCAATCTTTACAGAATCATAATTGAGTTTCTTCATTTCTGCAGCAACAATTTTGGAAATTATTTGTTCATGTTTTGTTAAACTTGGCGTAGAAACCATCTTTTGTAAAAATTTTAAACAATTTTGACTGTGATTATCCATAATAGTAACTCCGTAAGTTCATAGTTAATAGTTAAAATCTAATTAACCAGCACCGTAAGACGGTGCGACTACATTGTTGGGCTTGCCAAGGGCAAGCGACTACATTTTATTGACCTCGGACATTGGACGTCTTTGTCTTAATTCTTGCTTCTTGCTTCCGACATCGGACATTGGACCTCGGACTTCGGACTGTCTTATTATACAAATCATTCCCATATATATCGTTTATTACTATGACCGGGAAATCTTCTACTTGTAACTTGAAAATGGCTTCACAGCCTAAATCAGGGAAGGCGACAACTTCTGATTTTTTTACATATTTGGAAAGCAATGCACCGGCACCGCCGGTCGTGGCAAAATACACAGCTTTATACTTTTTCATTGCACTAATAACATCTTTTGAACGCCTGCCTTTACCAATAGTCGCCTTGACACCGTATTCCAACATCTTTGGCGTGTATTTATCCATCCTGTAAGCCGTGGTGGGCCCGCAGCTGCCGATAATTTTACCGGGTTTTGTTGGTGTGGGTCCTGTATAATAAATTATAACATTTTCCAGATTAAAAGGAGGTTTTTTTAAACTTAGCATCAACCGTCTATGCGCGGCATCCCTGGCGGTATAAATAATGCCGCTTAATAAAATCTCGTTACCGGCTTTAAGTTTTTTTAAGATGTCTTCTGTTAAAGGTATTTTAACTTTTTGCATAGTTTTCTTTTTGTAGCAGAGCTACCACTTTCGCCTCAGACGAACCTACTTGGCTGCAGCTACAACATTTTCAAGATATTGGAAACATTTATTTTGGGATATCAAACTTGATATCCGGTGATGCTTTCTCTTCTGATAAAACTTTATACATTTCCTTCGGTGTATATTTCAATAAATTTGCAACAAATACATCCGGCACCTGCTTAATCCGCACATTAAAAATAGCCACGGAATCGTTGAAAAACTCACGCCTGTCGGCAATCTGACCTTCCAAATAACTGACCCTGCTTTGCAACTGTTTGAAATTTTCATTTGCTTTAAGTTCGGGATAGTTTTCTGAAACTGCAAAAAGCGTTTTCAGTGCGCCTGATAAATCAGAACCCGCTTGAGCCATTTGCGACGGGTTTTTTGCTTCTAAAAATTTTGTTCTTGCAGATATTATTTTTTCTAACGTGCCTTTTTCATACTGCATATACCCTTCGCAGACTTTTACCAATTTCGGTATTTCGTCATACCGCTGTTTTTCAAGAATTTCAATATTCGCCCAGGACTTATCAATATTTATCCTGATTTGTACAAGCTGGTTGTAAATACCGATAAAATAACTGATAAGCCAAACAACCGCCATAATAAGTAAAATCAAAATTAGAATTATAATACCCATAATACATACCTCCTTAATGTCTGCTGAAAAACTTAGTATTACTTCTGCGAATAAAAATCTATATAATTATAAAAGTGTAAGTTTTTTTCGATAATTTTATATAAATTTCGTGCACTTTTAATAATATTTATGCAGCTTTTTTCTATTCTCATTTTTCTACTGCAATTTTTACTTTTTTTACTCCTGTTGTATCTTTTATATACCCTATATATATTCCACTCGCTACTATTTTACCGTTACCATTCTTGCCATCCCATACTACACTTCCATCTCCATCACTCCCTTCTATCTCCCTTATCAATTCTCCACTTATCGTATATATTTTTACCTTCGCATTTGTTGTTAAACCTACTATTGTTAATCCTTGAACATTTTTTCGCGGATTGTACGGGTTCGGATAGACTATTATGGCCTGCACTGAAAGATTTTGTACTTCAGATGTTATAAGTCCGAAATTACCTTTATCTATACCGTCTATAGTGAAAAATCCCATAGTTCCGGGATACCCGTATGTATCCGAAGTGTCCTCATCAACTAAATCCATCATTGTTATCCATACAACTTTTCTTATCTTGAGATTTGCCCTCACGAATTCGTTTACCTTATCAACAAATTCTGCTTGTTGTTGTCTTGAACCACCCCACTTTGTATTGGTTGACCAACCTGTTTCTGTTACAAAAACATTCTTATAAGTAATATCAGAGACATTCCAATAATTTGCAGGAATATCTTGCGGAGATTTATACGTGTTCTTAGGATAGAGATTAAGAAAATCCATGGGGTAGCTTGTCATAGTGAAATATGGAACAATCTCTTTAAAGTCATCGAAGAGAAATTCCTGGTGTTTTGCTCTCATCGGTTCATATGCAAATGATGGAAATACCTTTGTGTTTGGTGAAACATTTTTCACTTCTTGGTAAGTAATCAGGATATCTCTGACAAACTGCTGATATTTTTCTTTTGGATTGTCATCGTAAACATAGTTTATCTCCTGACCCAGACACATATAATCAGGCTTATATTTTTTTGCTACTTCTACAGCTTCGTGTCTATATTCAACCGCATCCGGTATTTTGCCGAAGGTATTAATCTGTATAAAAGTTTCCATATCATATTTTTTTGCGAGAGGGACTTTAATATCACACAGCATAAACATGTCGTCCAAAGACATCTCACCGTGAGTAACTTCCAAATGTGCAATTTTTCCGACACGACTTCCCACTCTAAAAGCATCGTCCCAATCACTTATATTCGGATTTGTAAGACCATGTGACGGATAAACCCCAATACCCCATTCAATATTAGGTCTTGTAGTATTCGTCGTCGTCTTTTGTGTAATTTGCATTGTCTCTTTCTGTTTAGATTGCAATGCTTCCAGTGTTTTTTCAATACACTTGAGAAAAAATAAAATAAATATTGCGAAAATTAATAAATGCGTAGTTTTCTGCTTTATTACCATAACTCCATTCCTCTTAATTATAATCTTTGATACTTATTATTAACTGCTCTTGTCCGCTCTCCCCTCATCTTTAATCTTATACCCTGAGAGGAGATATATTTAACCTTTATAAATTTTATCCCACGGAATTACCAAATCTCTCGGCAAAATATGAGATCGGGCAAGCAAAGACGTTAAAATAATAATTATCAAAAGTGTACCACCTAATCCGAATAATATACTTTTTAAAAAAAGTTTTTGTGTCAGTTCTTTCTCGCTGCGGTCTGAAATAAAAAATGTGTTTTCAACATCGCCTTTCGCAACAACAACATCATCTTCTAATACTACCGGATTTTTAAGTTCTTCTTCTACCAGTTCCTGTTCTACGCTTTCTCTTGCTTTATCCCACTCTTCCGCATCTATATTACCGTCTTTATTAGTATCAAATCCTTTAAGTTTTTCCTTGTTTTCCTTTAATTGACGAAGCCGCTCGGTTAATTTTTCCCTCCGGTCGCCAACAGCATCTTTGAATTTTCTGACAGTCCCTAAAATATACAATTTATCACCCGGTTCTATATACCATTCGGTATAACGCAATTCTACAGGGGTTGAAGTTAATGTGCCTTGTGTTTCTACATACCTGTAATCAACCGGTAAAACTGCTTCCGCGTCCATCGGGTCAACAAGAATTTGTCCTGTTTCATCTTCTATATAAAAATAAATTGTTGACGTCTTTTCTTTAATAAGCTCCCACATCCACGTCCTTCTATTCTTTTTATTAACACTTTTTCTTTCAATTGTAAACCTGTAAAATACACACACAGCATTTGTGAGAGGACTTTTCAAATCAAATTTTTGTCTTGCTACACCAGATAGTTCAGAAAAACCCATGGGAACTGACCTGATTTTTGAAGTCGGAATACCTTCAATAAATTCTTTTCTACGCTGATACTTTAAACCATCAGCTAAAATAATAAAACCAATTAACAGCAGGGATATTTCATGTGTGTAACCAAATACGTTTTTTGCTGCACCAAAAGAAGCTTTGCTGATAAAATAGTATATAAGAGCCGCAAAAAACGCAATAATTGGAATCAGCCATATGGGCTTTTTATAAAATCCTGGTTTTATGTCGATTTGCATGACATTGAATGTTTATTGCTACAGGCAAAGATGTAATGTGCGACGGCGCGACTTCAATCAACACGGCAAGAGCGGTTGTTTTACCTCCTAAAGCCATCGGACCTATATTAGTTTTGTTCAAAGAATCGCATATTTCTTTTTCCAGTTTTTTATACCTTTCTTTAGGATTTGAAGAATTCAAATCTCTTAAAAGCGCTTTTTTAGCAAGCAACCCCACGGTATCAAATGTTCCACCTATACCGATACCGACAACTACAGGCGGGCAAGCGTTAGCATCTGCATTTTTCACAGTTTGTACTACAAAACTTTTTATATCTTCGGCAGTTGCGGACGGTAAAAACATTTTTATAACGGACATATTTTCTGCACCGCCGCCTTTGGGAAGAACTGATATTTTCAATTTATTACCTGGAACAATTTCCGTATGAATAATCGCAGGTGTATTATCGCCTGTATTTTTCCGTTCAAGCGGGTCCGAAACAATAGACTTCCTTAAATAGCCTTCTTTATACGCCTGCCGGACACCTTTATTTACTGCATCTGTCAAACTGCCGCCGGAAATATGTACATCCTGCCCGATTTCCAAAAAAACAACTGCTGTTCCTGTGTCCTGACAAATAGGAATTCTTTCACGGCGAGCAATTTTTTCATTTTCTAACAATTGATTTAAAATCTTCCTTGCCCTTTGATTATTTTCTTTTTTACCGGCAGTTTTTATTTTCAGTAATACATCTTCCGGCAAATAAAAATTCGCCTCAATAAAAAGATTCTTTACTGTTTCTATTATTTTACCGGCTGAAATATTACGCATTAAGGTACTCCTCAGAAAACATAACGCCTCTATTCAAAATACACTTGCAGTCAAATACTTTTTTAATATTTGCCATCTGCTTTACTCCGTCTTTACCATACATTATCTCTAAAAACTGGCGCTTGATTTTACCGATACCATGCTCGGCTGAAACGGTACCACCCAGTGCAACCGCTTTCTTAGCAAAATCGAGCTGAAGTTCTTTTGCAGCAACAAATTCTTTGTCGTCTTTTGGTAATATATTCATATGTAAATGGTTTTCGCCTATATGACCGAATATTGTGTATTGTAATTTTAGCGGTTTCAATTTTGATTTGTAATATGCAATCATATTTAAAAGCTTATCTCCGGGAACAGCGATATCCGCAGAAATTTTATGGATTGCAGGATATGTTTGTTTTCTTTTGGCAATTGTTTCGTTTATTGTCTCGGGAATCGAGTATCTTATCTGCCTGATTTTTTCAATATCTTTCTTTTCAAAACCGCCCCAGGTATCGTCCAATGTAGAATTATTCTTTTTAAGCAGTGCTTCTATTGTTGAGGAAATATCGGCAAGATTATCATTATTAAACTCCACTTCAAAAAAAACGGCATAATTTTTATCTTTGGGTAAATCGCTTATTTTCGGTCTTAACAGGTCAAACGCCCCGCTATCAAAATACTCAAAAACAATCGCGGATGTGAGTTTTTGCTTGCACTCAAAGAAAAAGTTTACCGCGTTCGGCTCGCTCTTAAAAAATGCAAGTAATGTCATTACATTTTCATGTCTTTTTGTCAATACAAGCTCTATTTCAGTAACAACACCAAGCGTTCCTTCACTGCCGATAAAAATATCAATCAAATCCATGTTTTCTTTAGCGTAATAACCTGCAGCATTTTTAACGGAAGGCATTTTATATTTAGGAACCGTTATTTTCAATACATTATTTTCAGAAACTGCTATTTTCATATTAAAACCGTCGGTGAATATTTTGCCGCGTTCAATATCTAATATATTTCCGTCCGCTAAAACGATTCTCAAAGAGTGAACCCAATTTCTGGTGGGACCATACTTAAAACTTCTTTCACCTGACGCATTTGTTGAAATCGTCCCGCCGATTCCTGCTGTCTGCTCGGTTACGTCTACGGGATACATGTACTTTTCGTTATCAAAACTTTCTGTTTCTAAATATTTGTTAAGTTCACTGAGTTTGACCCCGCTTTGCACCCGAATACAATATTCTTTGCCTATTTTTTTAACTCCGAGTATTTTGTTGAGTTTTTCAACCGACATTAAAGCGCCTTTTAACGGCACGGCGCCGCCAACAATACCGGTTTTGCCGCCGGAAATTGTAACAGGAATATTTTTTGACGAAGCGAATTTTAGAAAATCGCAAACATCTTTTTCATTTTCAGGAAAAGCAAGATATTCAATATCGCCGAACGAAAGTTTTGACTCGTCCTGTAAATATGTTAAGTACCCCGATAGAATATTTTCTTTGCCTTCAATTATTCTCATATAATGATATTGTAAACTGTTTCACAACCAACAACCTGTCATTGCGAGAGCCAATTTATTGGCTCGTGGCAATCCCGTCTTCGATGAATGACATTCTATGAGATCGCTTCCATGTCTACATTACACCTACATACCCCTCAACTCTTTCTTCTCCCCACAGGGGAGAAGATGAAAGATGAGGGGGATTATTATAATACTTTTATCAAATAATTCGGGTTATCTGTAACTATTATTGTTTTATCCTGTAGATATTTTTCCAGCCAGGACCTTAATCGCTCTTCAACGGGTTGTTTTTTGTCACCCCAAAACATAAACGGTAAAATATTATAATCTGTTTCAGGTATACCATCCTGAATTATATGAATGTTGCCCCAGCCGACGTAATAAAGTATCTGGAAAATATCAACCGGTTTCTGTTTCCCTATTCTATAATCACTTTTCACTTTATCTACAACAATCGCACTCGCTTTCCTGATTCCAATGTCCCTGTCTTTATACTTATTAAGTTCAGCCATACCTATTTTCATGAGATTCTTAAATTCTTCGTTACCCCAGCCATCGTTGCACGGTGCGACATTCAAAATAATCCCGCCATTTTTCACGGCATGATAAGCGCAATGCGTCGCTTTCCCCATCTGATATAAATTAATGCCCCAGTGGCCAGCACCGGATATAACAATATCAGCCCGTTCTTTAATGTTTACAGTCCATACACTTTTAAGCATCTTGGCTGCTGCCAGGTGACTCTCAAAAGTTTCACCACCTTTAAGATATACAAGGTCACCCTCAGGGTCAACAATAGAAGTTGTAGAATAAACTTCTCGCCCGTGTTTCCTTAACGACTCTATAACCACTTTCACTATTTTTTTCTTTGTTTCAAATACCGGGTTGTTGTTAATATTACCTAAATCCACGTTATGAGCGAACCCAAACTCGCCGAACATTTTTAAGTGCTCGTAAGTGATTGTCTCCATATCGCTGACCCCCGGGCAAAACGCCTTAGGTCCTCCAGATACACCCGTAAAATAATGATTATCTATATCTGTAAGTAAAATTGTTATATCGGAATTGAAAACTGCACTATCAATCCTTATTACTTGATTATCCACTTTCCCGACTTCAACATTATTTTCACGGCATTTGTGTACTACATAATTTACCTTCGGGAACATTTCTTCGCCTAATATCTTTTTTATTTCTTCTATTGAAGAAGGCCTGTGAGTACCGGTCGCTATTACTACTTTAATTTTTTCAGACGAGATTTTATGAACAGAAGTAAGTCTGTCAATTAAAATAGGCAGGAGTAATCTCGTGTGAATGTTAGGTCTTTCGTGGTCATCAACAATTATTGCAATATCGCCGTTTTTATAATTATCTTTTATAAGTTTACTTAACGATTTTTGGTCGCCGATAGGGTTTTCGAGTGCATCAACCAGTGCACCTTTTACATCTTTAATCACAGCCATCTTTTTCGGTAAAATCAAAGGGATAAATTTACCGCTCGTAACTGTTTCATGCGGAATAAAACCTGAAAGTAACTTGTCGCCATATGATAATGTGATATCTTTTTCATACTTGGTATTTGCCATAATTAGTTCTCCATTTTTAATAAGTTCTATCAAAAACTATATTATATTATTAAAAAATCTGGTTTTGAACGATTTAGATGTTTTTAGCTTAAAAAATCGTTAAGTCCACCATTGATTCAGTGGCGGATAGATTTTTCAAGCGTTAAAAAAACATCGTTTAGTGAAAAACCATATTTTTCATATAATTTTTTATATTACCTTGTAGCAGCGCTAACACTCTGCAGCTACTTTTTTGGCGGAGGCGGAATAAATCCTTTCTTCATCAACATCTGGGTTGATTCGCGCGCATTTTTAATCGCCTTTTCTGCTTTCTTGTATAATTCTTCACTGGAAATTTTAATTTGTGCCACGCCCTGTTCAATCGCTTTCATGCCTACTGCAACCGCCTCACGCGGAAAAATTTCCCAGTTATCCATTGTCGGTAAAATATGCTCTTCATCAAGTCCTTTATCCTGCTGAACTTTTGCAAGTTCATATGCCGCGGCGAGACACATCTCGTCAGTTATTGTTTTTGCTCTCACATCCAGCGTACCGCGAAATATTCCCGGAAAACCCAAAGAATTATTTACCTGGTTCGGGAAATCGCTCCGCCCTGTTGCAACAACTCTTGCACCTGCTTCTTTTGCGTCCCAGGGCCATATTTCCGGGATTGGGTTAGCACAAACAAAAACAATCGCGTCTTTCGCCATAGATTTTATCCATTCTTTTTTTATAACATCAGGACCCGGGGTTGAAAGCGCAATTAAGACATCGGCGCCTTTCATTGCATCTGCTTTATCGCCGATAATATTTTCTGAATTTGTTTTTTTGCATATCTCCCACTTTTCTTTGTGAGTTTTCTCTAATTCTGTTCTTCCCTTATGCAAAGTGCCTTTTGTATCGCACATTACTATATTCCCCGGTTCAGCCCCTGCCGACATTATTAATCTCGCTATGTTTATATTGGAAGCACCTGCCCCGTTCATTGCGATTTTTACTTTATTAATTTTTTTATTTACTATTTTAAGCGCATTAATTAATCCGGCGACCGTTACCGCCGCTGTTCCCTGCTGGTCGTCGTGCCAAACAGGAATATTACATTCTTTACGTAAAACTTCTAATATTTTAAAGCATTTCGGCTGACTTATATCTTCAAGATTAAATCCGCCGAACGACGGCTGAAGTTTTTTACATATATTTATAAATTCATCTTCATCTTTTGTATCAAGACATATCGGGACAGCGTCCACGCCGCCGAGATACTTAAAAAGTAACGCCTTCCCTTCCATAACCGGCATAGCTGCCTCGGGTCCGATATCGCCCAGGCCGAGAACCCGCGTCCCGTCACTAATAATAGCTATTGTATTTCCTTTCCAAGTATAATCGTAAGCAAGTTCTTTGTTTTTATTTATCGCCAAACAGGGTTCAGCGACACCGGGAGAATACCAGATAGCAAAATCATTAAAATCGGAAACGGTACACTTGGGAAGAGTTTGCATTTTCCCCTGATAAAACGGATGCAATATCATTGCATCTTCGCCCGGTTTCTTCGCCTTTGCCAGTAATTCCTCTTTAGAAACTTTTTTCTGTGCCATATATTTTCCCCTTTATAATAACGGGGACGGTTCTGGTTTATCCTCTCTCCAAAAACCAGAACCGTCCCCGATTTCTCAGATTTATCTTTTTTGCGGTTTGTTTTTTTTATTTAGAAAAACAAGTTTGGGTTTGTATCTTTTTGCCTTTTCTTCTTCAACGTATTCGTATGAAATAATTATTAACTCATCACTAACTTCACCTAATCTTGCGGCGCCGCCGTTTAATTCAATACAGCCGGAATTTTTCTTGCCTTCAAGAACATACGTTTCAAATCTTGCGCCTGTTGTTTTGTTAACAACAACTACTATCTCATACGGGTAAATATCCGCAAGGTCCATAAGTTTTCTGTCAATCCTGATTGAACCGAGATAGTTAAGATTTTTACCGGTAATTTTCGCAAGCTGGATTTTTGACTTCGCCATTTTTCTAAACATTTTTTTACTCCTCTATTGTGTCTGTTGAAAAAATCTTCAACAGCCACTGATTACACAGATGGCAACATCGCTGTCATTGCGAGGGACGAAGTCTCGTGGCAATCTTATTAGATTGCTTCGTCATTTCATTCCTCGCAATGACATTTCTGTGTAATCGCAGTTTAACTAAAGTATCGCACTTGGTGTTGCTATGCGTTTATATGAATAAACACGTGTTAAATGTTTTGATGATGTCCCATGAAATTTAATCAGTTTAGTTTCAAACTCCGGAATATTATCTATATCTCCTTTAATATACTGTCTAAGTCGGGTTATAAGACTCTCTGTTCTTGCCATTAATCCGCCGTATCTTATTTCTATTACTTCCAAACCAAACGGTTTATAAGTTGCAAGCCACATTTCCCTATGAATTTGCCAGAGTTTTTTTATTTCGCTTAATAAAGGGATGACCTCTGTTTTAATCAACATTTCCAGTTTCTTTTTATCTCCGGACTTATATGCAGCAACAAGATGTTTTCGGCAGTCGCATTTAATAGAAAGTGTTTTTGCTATTTGCATAGGAAAATTTAACCTTTTTGATGCTTCATCACTACCGACTTTTTGTTTTAACCCGTTCAATAAATCTAAATAGTGCTTTTTGAATGAAAGACCATTTTGTTGCGGTTCGCATAATCCTATTAGCAAATCATCCCATAAAAGCCATTTTGACAAGTTGCTTGTTCCCGGTTCCTTAGTACCAAACGGGTAATCTACTCTGCAAGCTAATTCATATGATTCAATATCAGCCTTGCAGGAACCGTAGAAATTTGTTTCAAGTTTTTTCCTATCAACATTACCGGAATATGCCATTTCAGCAAAAAACTGGGCAGCCGGAAGTGTTGAATATATGTCATTTTCCATACCGTCATCACCCCAGGTGGTTAAAAAAGTCTGCCGGATATTCTTTTCCCTGCAAGCTTTAACACATTGTTCAATCGTTAAATATGCAAACGGTAAATTACTCCAGAAACAATTCCAGTTCCATGCTCCCGGCGTAACAACAGGCTCTTTATTAAGCTTGCGATGCATATTTATAAATTTTTTATAAAACTCTGCTTCCTTATGATGATAATCCCAATAAACTAACTCAATATTCTTCGGTATATTATCAATAACATCCTGAGGAATTTTAGCATTTAAATCATAATAATCATTATCCTTTGAGCCTATGCGGAAAAACATATCGCTCCAAATCATGGGCTTCAATCCCAGATGCTTGCATATATTACAAACTTTTGTCAGATGTTCGTTCATAATATCAAATTTACGACGATAGCCGTTACGTTCAAGGTATATGCCGGTCCCCAAACCATGTGCTTCGTCCATTCCTATGTGTATCCGTTTTGATCTGTAAGGTGCACAAGCAGCAGAAATCATCTTTTCTAAAAGTTTATATGTCTTTTGTTCGCCAACTAATAAAATTTCATCCGTATCAGTCACATCTCTGTATGAATTATCCCATTGTAATATCTGCCGCAAATGTGCCAGCGCCTGAATACACGGGAACATTTCTATGCCAAGATTATACGCATAATCATCTAATGCTCGTAACTCTTTTTGAGTATATTTTCCGCGCAAATAACCGAAAAACGGTTCATCGGGTACTTCATATGTATCTTCTGTATATACTAACACGACGTTTATCCCCATAAGAGCAAAACGTCTTAAAAACGCTTTTACATTATCAACTGTCATAACGCCGTTTCTGGATGATTCCAGCATAATGCCTGTCATTTCAAATTGAGACTTCTCGCTAAAATCAGATTTTGAAGGATATTTTATCTCCCCGAAAAGCCGTCCTAACGCCCTGAATGCATCTGTTTTGCGGCTATAATTTACAGTTATTGTTTTGACAGATTTGCAAACCTTTATTTTACTTACCTGTCCAAAATTTCTGTATTTTGTAAAACATATCTCTTTTGCATCGGAACATTTTTCAAAACTTACAGGATATTCGCTACAAAGTTGTTTAACGCCCTGCTTCAATTCGTCAGGTAATGTTTTATAATCAATAAAATATTTCATATTTTTCATAAATTTAAAATTTATACTAGCTCAATTATTCAGTAACTTTTTAGTAACAAAACCAAGCTTGAAAAGGTAATTGTAGTTGTCGTAGGCCCTCGGCGTGCTTTATATATGCTTGCCAAGGGCAAGCTACTACAACTTAAGAGATTACTCCAACATGTAATCTTCAAACGGAATTTTCCTTTTCCGTAAATCTTCTTTCCATTTTTCCAGTGCTACCGGCATTTTTTCTTTTGACATTATAACCCATTTGGAATTCGGCGGTGAAAATTGTTCTACAGCGGTCTGGTACCATGTATATGCCATCTTCCAGTCGTTTTCTTTAGCTGCTTTTTCCGCTTTCATATATGAATCTTTTGCACGGAACCACACATCAACATAAATCATAATGTACATCACAATAACTGTTAAAATTACGACAATTGCAGTATGCACCCATTTCTTTTTAAACACTTTCCCCTCCTAAAACCTTTCTTACACCCAACATAAAACCAACAGGATCTATAGGTTTGGTATAAAAACCTCGGACATTCGGCTGTTGCTGCAAAAAATCAGATGTTGTACCATCAACGAATTTGCCGGAAACGACTATTACAGGTATAGATTTTGCAATTTCATCTTGTTGAAGTTCCTTTAAAAGATGAAACCCGCCTTTTTTGGGCATCATTAAATCAATAATCATTAAATCCGGTTTTATTTCCGGAATTTTTTTCATTACCTCTTCATCGTTATAAGCAACAGAAGTGTGAATATCGTCCACCTCAAGAATATGTTTGAATAACTCCATAACACTAACATCATCATCAATAATAAATACTTTAAATATTTTTCTGGTTATCATTTTATTTTATATATAAGTCAGGTGCAGTAATTTGTTACCAATTAATCGGTGGAAATAAATTGTGATAAAATAGACAAACAAAGTAAATATAATACAACCAATATAGGAAACTACTTATTACCACAATCAAATATATTACATTAATTTTTCTATTTTTCCACATTAATATGCTTCTTATAATACTTGTTATAAACGCAGTGATTATTAAAGGATGTAAAATTCCAAGGTCAACTCTTATGTTGTTACCTGTTGATAGCATAATATGTTCATATCGGATATAAAGTAGAAGTGATACTACCGGAACAAATAATTGCCATTTGGTTTTTGGGATTTTTGACGGTAGCGGTATTATGGTGATTATTTGAAGTCCCACTAATACAAAAAATAAAATTCCAATTAGGGTCATTTTTTCATTGCCTCGGTATTATTTTATCACTTCTTGTCCGTCTTGTCAATGACAAAAATCCTCAGAGATGGGCTTATTCCGATGTTTTCCCAGACATCGGTAGCACAAACTCGAATATAAAATCCGGTAGATGATTCTGGCTTCTTTTTATCAGTTGGCTGAACATTTTCATCCAGCAGTTTTTTAGGGTTTATTGACAACATATACGGTGCCGTATAAATAGTTAAACCGTGTTTCTTCCATTTTTTGTTACTAGCTGATGTTTCAAGCCAGACTTTTTCTATTTCATTACCAAGGACAGATGCATAAACTACCTTTTTTTCGGATATTTTTTCATCTGCTACAATATTCATAAGTCCCACAGTTATATTTTGCGCCAAATCCGGAACAAATTTTATGGCAATCGCTGGTTTAAATACGGTAAGAGCTGATTTTAATGTTGCTGTGCTATAAAACTGCGGCGGTTCTCCTTTTATTCCATCACTTAAAAAACTATCCGGTTCTTTTCCTCCCCAGGCAGCTGCAAGAATAGGGCTGTTTGATGAATCCGTTAAATAAACAGAGGTAGACCAGAGTACAATATAATTATCACTACCAAAACTTATTTCTTTAATAGGAATTTCTGTCCAAAACCACTGCGATTCTCCGACTTGTTCAACTGCCAGTTCGCCATCGCCCTCAAAAGGTATGTCTGCTGTAGTGGTAAGAAATTTCCAACTTGATTTTTTCCATGACGGGGTTGAGGATATCGCCATATAAAAATCGCCGGGAATGGCTTCTTTGTCAAGAGTAGCTTTCCCGTTTTTATAGACTTGTGTTGATTTCATCCTGCCGAGTTTGGTCCCGATAAACACTCTTTTATAACTTGAAAAACTTTCCGGAACAAAAATATCTTCAACCCAGAAACGATTATAACCTACATACCAAAACCCGTCCCAGCCCGACCCATTGGCAAAAAGCCGGTAATCGTTAGGGTTGTTTGCCGTGCAAACATAAATAGGATAAGAAATTGTCGTTTGAGTATTTTGAGAATAAAGGTAATTAAAGGATAAACAAGAAGTAATTAAAATAAAATATACCCATTTAATTAATCTTGAGATTGCCGCGCCCTTCGGGCTCGCAATGACAGCCTTTGTTAACTTGATGTCTATGAATTTGAAAGATGCAGGCAGAGCAAGCTCTGCCACTACAATGTTTATGTAGTTGCCGACCTTGGTCGGCATTAACTTATTTTCTACGTTTATATTAGTTTGTTGCAAGCCATTTTCTGATTGTTTCTGCATTTTTACCTCCTGGGTTTATTTCTAAATATTTTTCAAAAAACTGACGTACATTTTTATTATCATTTAACCGGCTATAAATCACACCGATATTGTAATAAATATCTACTTCAGAAGGTGTGTATTCCATCGCTTTTTTATATTCGTTAATCGCTTCGTTAAGTTTTTCACTCAAAAAATACTTGTATCCGTTATTCTGATAAATTTTTGAAATCTGGGAAAGAGAATCAGCGTCAGTTTTGTCATATTGATATGCTTTTTTGAAATATTCAATCGCTTTATCAGTCTCTTTTTTCTGTAAAAACAAAAGCCCTAAATTGTAATATGCCGGCGAATATGTAGAATCCAGATGAATTGTATTATTTAACGTTATACCCGCATCATCAAAATATTCATTCTGCCTGAAAATATTACCGACATTATTATTGAGCCAAATAAGGTCAGGTCCGGTTTCAAGTGATTCTTTTAATTTTAAAAACCCTTCTTTTTGTTTCCCGGACACCATCAAAAACTTACCGTAAAAATACGGGTATCTTGCAACAACTTCCTGTTCCCTGTAATTTTCAACTTTTTCCGGTATCCGTCCTGAATAAAAAACCCAAGGTGAACCCTCCGCTTTTTTATTAACTGTCCAAATTAGTCCACACAATACTAACGATTTCTTTATTTTATCAATATTTACTGTGGAATAATATTCTGCTGTTTTCTGTCCGGGGAACTTGGGCAAAAAAACATTATTATACGAATCGATAACTGTAACATCCTGTCTTTTTTTAAGAACATTTTTTACATAAGAAAGTGTAAAAATTGTCTCGTCAACTTCATCCTGCAAATATAATATACTTCTTTTAGGAACAGATTTCAATATATCAACCGGGTAATCATAAGCGATAAAATTATATCTATTATAATTTTTCTTAAAATTAGCAACAAGCTGTAAAACAAGCAATATTAAAATAAGCGACTTCGTCGCAAGATTAATTTTTGTGCCTTTTTCAACAAAAACTAATTTAAAAATACCAAAACCAATCCATATAGAAACAACAATCCAAGCAGGGAGATAATATGGAATAAAAGCATCTATATCCTGCGGAGTAAATTTGAAATTCAGTGCAATTATTAAACCGACTGTATTTGCCAAAAATATAAGAATTGTCAGAACGGCAAATTTAATATTTTCCTTAACCAGGATATAAAGTCCTATTATTGAAATAATTACAAATCCAATCCCAAAATTTTGTATACTTTGAACAAAAATATTTTTAACATAAAGAAGTTTTGTTGTCAAACTGACTTTTGCTGCCAATTCCATACCTTTATATTGAAACCGTCCTACATGTGCGATAAAATTCTTAAGATTTTCAGGATTCCCCCAGTCAATAGGTGGATTTATTAATGAGCGAATCGGTAAATAAATATATAACAACAATCCAAAAAGAGAAATTGCAATTAATAATATAATTATTTTCAGATTAAAATATTTTGGATTCTGCCATATTAAATATATAAAAAACACAGGAACAAAAAGAAACATTATGAAATGGTTTGCAACAGATATCCCGTAAATAAATGCAAAGAGGTAAATAATTGGGTGTTCCCCCCTAGTTTTGCTTTGCAAAACTGGCAGGGGGGTACTTTTTCCGTAGAAAAAGTAGATAACTAAGTAAATGAGTAAAACTACAAAAAAAGCATTAAGTGTATAGACTTCGGCAATTACCGATTGTGACCAGAAACTGTTGGAAAAAGCAAGAATTAGAGCTGGGAGGCATGTAAGCAGGTAAGCGGGTAAGCCCTCCACTGAATCTTTGGCGGGCAAGCGGGTAAGCGGGTAAGTATATGAATCACTTATCTGCTCATCTGTTAATCCGCTTATCTGCTTTGTAACCAAATATATTATACTGCAACTTAACGCTCCAAAGAAAGCTGACATTAAGTTTACGCGATATGCTATATTACCAAAAGGAATTATTATCGTGAATATTTTGCCAAGAATTGTCCAAAGAGGATAACCCGGAGGGTGCGGAATACCTAATGTATAAGCAGCTGTTATTAGTTCACCGCTATCTCCTACTGAAACAGTAGGATATAATGTAACTATATAAAAGAAAAATGAGACTAAAAAAACCAAACACATATTCAGGCATTACCATTATTTACTATTTTTAATAAACTTTTTCGTGAAGGGCGTTTTTTAAGTTGTCTAGAAAATTCCGGGAGGAAATACGGATTATAAATTGCTTAACTCCTTTATACTAAATAATTTAGAACTTTTACATAATTCAGTTTTTGCGCGGTTTATAGATTGCCGCAGTTCTTTACTGGATATAATTTTTAATGTTTCAACAATTCTTTTCCAGTCAGCAAAATTCAAAATTACAGATTTAGGTTTTCCTTTTACATTAGTGATAAAGTCAACTTTCGGTAATTCTAAAATATGTTGCATGTATTTTATCTCTAAAAAAAGTATAACAAAAAGGGTCAAAAAAGTCAACAAAAAAAATTATGAAAGGTTCTTCAGATTTTATTGTTGTAAAAGAGTTAACTAATCTTTTTCCATAATCTGGCATTATTGCATTACAATTATTGAACAACAATAATTATAGTAAAATAACGTTTTTGTCAAGGATTTATCGCCAAAATATATTTTAGTAGAATTTTATAGATGGAGATTTCCCGCAGAAGATTAAAAAGCCAGCACTAATAGATTTTTTTACAAGTATTGAATCTTGTTTTCGTCCAGCAAGTCTTAGTAAGATAATACTCTGATTAGGTTAACCTATTCATTGGTAGGAACAGATTTGATAAGAGAAGACATCCTTTTGATTTCAAATCTTTGTTTAAACGTAGGAAAATAATAAAATGTTAAAATGAAAGACCTGATATAATGTTAGGTGATTCCCCACAAAATTGTTATAATATTTGTGGAAAACAAATTTTAACAAAGGAGGAATCACCCATGAATTATGTTGGAATTGATCTACATAAAGAACAATCTTGGTTTTATGTAATGTCCGAAAACGGACAAAAGATTGATAGTAGAAGTATATCAAATTCTATTGAAAAATTAAAGGAATATTTTGAAACAATTCCTAAACCATTTACTATGGCAGTAGAATCTACATATAACTGGTATTTTCTTATAGATATGGCAGAGAAGTATGCAGAGAAAGTATATTTGGCAAATCCATATGAATTAAAAGCATTTGCTAAAAGAAATAAAAAGACTGATAAAATAGATGCTCGGTTAATAGCAGACGTATTGCGGAAAGGATATTTGCCATCTGTAAGTATACCGGATAAAGAAACCCGTAGTATAAAAGAAATATTAAAATACCGTATGGGTTTAGTACAAGATAGATCACGAAATATATACAGAGTAAAATCGATATTAGATAAACTTGGTGAAAATTCCTATGGCGATTTTACGACATATAAGCGGTTAAAAGAAATATCGGTAACTCATTTACCGGTTTTTTATCAAGAAGCTATTTCCGGATATATAGAAAGAATAGAATGTCTAAATAAGCGGTTGTTTGCTACTGGTAAATTCATACGTGAAGAAGTTCTTAAAGATGAAGATATTAAAAATCTCATTACTATGCCCGGTTTAGATTATTTTAGTGCAGCATTAATAAAAAGTGAGATATTTGACATTAATCGGTTTAAGTCGTTCAATCAATTGTGTTCTTATGCCGGATTGGCGCCGAGAGTATATCAAAGTGCAAATAAACTAATACATGGCTCTCTTAATGTAAACAGGAGAAAGAATTTGCAGTGGATATTAATAGAAGTTGTATATCATTTTATTAGAGCAATACCAGGAAAGACAAAAAAATATGAATTAATTGCAAAGAGAAAGTGTCCTAATACCGGGAAAGTAGCATTAGCAAGAGATATGCTAAAAATTATTTATCATATATTAAAAGAGAAACGAGAATTTTATCCTGATAAATCAGAAAATTATTCTATTAGAAATGCGACAATTCCTGCGTTCGCGAGGGTCTGAAGTGCTGAAAAGCAGCTTCCATAGACTTGATTAACGAGGGATTGCCGTCCCGATAATATCATGCAGATTTGCTTTGTCAAATGCTGCCAATGGGTGACTGAAAACTGAAGTTTCTAGGTTTTCTTAAGATAATTAAAGGGATTTGCGAATTTCGGATAGGTGTCATTTAAATTAGTTTTTGTTTAGCGTGAGGAATCACTACAAAATTATTTTGTTTGCTATTGACAACTACCTAAACAGGTGACCCCGTTACTGCTCTCTCCGCTCGCGAGCACGTTCTTCCCTTGCTTCTTGTTCTTGTCTTTTTTGTTGTTCTTCCTCTTCATTCTTACGCTCTTTTACCCGTTGCCATTTTGTATCCACACTTATGACATCCGTGTATTTCAGACCATTCCTATGGTCCGCTTAAATAATAAACAATTGGTTCACACCATAGTATTCATACTTCCACAAATAGGGCATTGAAATGCACTATTATTCTGAGGCAATTCTGCAAGAGATACAACAGTCACGGACAATATTAAGCAGAAAAATAAAAAATACTTTTTGACACAACAATCTTTCAAAATAATTTTAATCATTGAAATTATTTTAACTTATGTTTTAATATTTACCTCTTTTACTGAAAACTCCATGGTTTTTGTAATTTGCTTTTTTTAAAAAGACAAAAACATGACCAATAAATTTAAAATTACAGCCACCCTCTTTTACGCAAAGTTTCATATTTTTATTAAACCATTGCCGAGTAAAAATTTTGTTAGTTTTTATCTGCTGATATGCTTGTTGCCATTCTGGTTTAGTAATACCCTTTTCATAAGGTTTATTGGGATTATTATTATTGGGGATAAGATAGATTAAAGCGCATTTGCCTCTCCTTTTACCACATCCCTTAACTATAAATGTTGTTCCTGGTATTTTAAGTCCTGAATGTAATTTTTCATTAACCATTTTAGTAATCATACCTTCTCCTAAAACACATTACCGCATTTTGAGCATTTATTTTTCCAACTGATACTTTTAGCACCAAATAATTGTGCGCCTGTTACTTCTTTAGTAAGAACTTGGCTACTTTGCTTATACTCTATATAGTAAAGCAACTCAAATTCTTTCATTTTGCTTTCAAAACCACATTTGGAACATTTAATTACCGTATCTTTTTTTGAATCGTAATCATCTTTTACATTTTTCACCTCTTCTACTCTCTTACCTTTACCAGCAAAGGCAGAATACAAGACTATTACGATAGTCAGAACACATAATATCAGCAATACCATAATCATATGCGTAATCCCCCTTAAACAGAAATTTTTTCTTGGCTTGACTTATACAGCAAATACCCACCAAGTCCAGTTCCAATTGCTCCAATCCATATTAAAAAAGTTGCCATATTATGTTTTTGAAGAATTTGTTTATAAATATAAGGTCCAGCATCTACACATCTTTTTAAATCATCCCATGTGGCATTACTGTTAAAATAATTAAGCGCTTCACTTGCAACAGAATTTTGCCACACTTCGATACAAAAAATAATAATACCTATTACTAATATTATAGTCGCATTCTTTGATTTCACACTATCACTCCCTTTGTTCTTCCATAAAATATTTTTAGTTTTATATTTTTTAAAATAAGTATAACATACATTGCTCTATATGTCAAGTATGTATGATTTATTGACTATTGTCTAATTTTAAGGTTATAAATATGATATTGCTAAACTAAGTTTTAGCAGAGCTTTGCTCTGCGGCTACAATTTTAATGTTATATCGCAATATTGACCTTCAGAGAGTGTTTTTTAATAAAATTAGATTAGGAGTAATGAATGGACAATCTGCAGAAAATTATTGGGTCAAGGATTAAAGAATTTCGGAGACAAAGAGAACTTATTCAGGAAGAATTAGCGGATAAATCGGGGCTTCATCCTACTTTTATTGCACATATTGAAGGCGGTAGAAAGGTATGTAGTATTAAGTCGCTTCAGAAAATTGCTTCTGCACTTAATGTTCCTGTTGATTCTTTACTTCGCCAGAAAGAAGAAAAAACTAAAAATTTATATGATTTGCATACGGAAAAGTTAATACAACTTATACGAGATAAAACTGACGGGCAAAAAACACTTCTATATTCACTTGCTACCTCTCTTTTCTCAAAAAATAAAAGAAAGAAATAAAACTCTATAATAAAGAATAAAAAAAGCAGAGCTAACGCTCTGCAGCTACATAAACATACTGGGTGTATTTATCATTCAAAGATTGCTTATTCCATATTCTGCAATAGAACACTAAATACGTCATCCCTAAAAGTTATTATTGGGAATCTTTGGTCAACAAAAAACTATAACTAATTATCCTATAATATCAAAATAATTATCCTGGTTTATAATTGTGAATTTAGAATCTTTGTATGTTTCAATGAAATCTTTTGGTGGCTTAACATTTTTTACTTTCCATTTGCATTCAAAACCCCAGAGCCGTCCTCCTCTTTCTTCCACTAAATCAATTTCTTTCTGGTCGTAAGTTCTCCAAAAATATTTATTGCAATGAATGTTTTTGTAATTTAATTTTTTTATTCTTTCTGAAATACAATAATTTTCCCATAATTTTCCTATGTCATCCCGCATAGTAATACCATTATAATTTGAAATAATAGCATTACGAACACCGTTGTCCCAAAAATAATAGCGCGGTGTTTTTGTATATTCTTTTCTTAAATTCCTGCTAAACCCGCATAGAGAAAATATCACAAATGATTTTTCAAGTAATTCAAGATATCTCATTACTGTCTTTTTATTTGCATTTAAGTTGTTGGCGAGTTCAGAATATGAAATATCATTACCAATCTGGAATGCTATGAGACGCAATAAATTAAATATGAACAAGGAGTTTTTAAGATTATCTAATTGCAGTATATCCCTCAATAAGTATCCGTCTCTTATTGATTCAAGCAGTTCTTTTTTACCTTTCAAAGTTTTGTCCATTAGAACCTGCGGATACATTCCGTATATTAATCTGTCCTCCAAGTTTTCCTTGTTTTTAAGAAAATTCTGATAATTGTTTAATTCTAGTTGTGCTATGGGATAGAAATAATAGAATTTACTTCTCCCCACCAGCGGTTCTCCTATTTTGTTTTTTAAGTCAAAAGCGGATGAGCCGGAAACGAAAATTGAAATCCCAGGAATATTGTCAACAATAAGTTTTAGATTGAGTCCGATATTAGGTATTTTCTGGGCTTCATCTATAAAAAGATATTTATACCCGGATACAAACTTTTCAAGAATGCTTAATCTCTGACTTGCTAATATTTCTATCACATCTAAATTTTCACCATTTACCATTAGAACCGGCTTATTTTTTAATTTTTCTTTTACCATATTCATCAATACGGTTTTACCGGTTCTTCTGGCACCAAAAAGTCCAATGACTTTGCCTGGTTTGAGAGATGACAGTATCTGATTTTCAATAAATCTGGGTATCATAGTATCCGTATTTTAATAAATATATGCAATTTTGTCAAGGGAAAAATGTTTTCAAAAAACAAAAGGGAAAAATAAAACTCTATAGCAAATAATAAAAAAAGCAGAGCTAACGCTCTGCGGCTACACAAATATATAAGGCATATCAACCACTTAAAGTTTACCTATTCTGTAAAAGTAATTACCAAACTATTTCTGCTTTTTTTCACTTGTTTGTATTTTTGAAATTGCATCTTTTACTGCAGAGACAATATCAGGATTTTTATCATCTAATAACTTTTTTAATGGGTCAATTGCTGATTTGTCTCCGATTTCAGCAAGAGCTTTTATAGATTCGGTTTTTATAGTTACATTCATATCTGATAGATTTTTTATTATATTCGGAACTGCAGATTTGAGTTTTAGCGTTGCTGCCTGCTGAGTAGCCAAAATACGGATGCCTTCTGCTTCATCACCAAGTCGTTCAACTATTATTGTCCGAACTTCCGGAACATCAAAAGATATTAATGCCCTTAAAGAAGCAGTCCTTACTATTGAACGCCCATCAAGAAGGATTTTTTTAAGTCCTTCGATTGCAGAAGGGTCTTGTAATTTGCCAAGCGAGTTAGCAGTATCAATAATCATTCCACCGTCAGGATCGCTAAGTGCTTTTATCAAAAAGGGAACTGCCTGTTTATCGCCAATATCACCAAGCGCCACGGCAGAACAGCGGCGGACTTCAATATTTTTATCTTTAAGCAAATCTATAAGTGGAAGAACTGCTTTCTTGTTTTTTTCGGTTCCCAAGCTTATTGCTGCATTTCTTCTTACCATCCAATTTTCATCTTTTAGTTTTTGAACGTTGGTTCTTGTATCAGCTTTCGGTTTTGCTTCTGCAGGGGTCATTTTAACGGTATTTTCAGGAACGCTTGTCGATTTTTTAACTTCCTCTTTAGGCGAGCCTTTAGTTACAACATCTTTTTTAACTTCCGCAAATAAATAAATAGAAAAAGATATGAATAAAAAGCTGGAAATTAACAACCATCTCAAATCTTTATTTCGCTTACTGTTTATCATTTTAACCTCCCGATTTATACTTTACTTTTTTTGAAACATGCTTCGCGTAATTTATTGAAATTTGTTGAAATTTATTGTTACTTCCTTATTTCTATTAATTTCTACTTATTTCCTAATTTCCATAAATTTCAATCTTTTATATTTTTTACTTTTTACTCAATTCTTGTAATCTTTCTTCTGATTTTTTCGCCCAGTCGGTATCGGCATATTTTTTCTTAACAATTTCGTAATTTTCTTTTGCTTCTTTTATATAACCAATCTCTTCAGAAGCACGGGCTGACATATAATGCGCTTCCGGAACAAGTTCCGAATCGCTGAATAAATAAACCACTTTTAAATATTCACGGGACGCTTCTTTAAACTTTTTCTGCATAAAATAACAATCTGCCGCTTTCTTTTGTGCTAACGCTCCGACTTCTTCTTCCAAGTTATTACTTAATGAATCGCTTTTTTGTATGTTTTTATTTTTTGCTATCGTTGCGGCAAGCTCATAATTCTCAACTGCAGCAAAATAATCACCGCTTCTTTCTAAATCGACACCCCGTTTCAGGTACATCTTTGCTGCGGCAATTGATTTTGGATAACGATAAAGAATTTCGCTGAAACATTTTTCTGCTTCTATAAGATTACCTACTTTTTCGTAAGCTTGCCCGCAATTATATCTCATCATAGCGGATATTTCACTTTCAGCCGGCTCACCTTTTAACCCTTTCTCATAATATTCAATCGCTTTTTGATAATCTGCTGCATCAAGATAACAATTACCTAAGTAAAGCAACGCTTCAGCACAATTTTTACTTAACGGATATTTCTCTAAAAATTTACTAAACGAATTTATGGCTTCCGTTCTGGCTCCATTTTTATAATATATCTTAGAACGGATGAACTGTGCATTTTCTGCTAAATCATTATCAGGAAAATTTGTAAAAAGCATTTCAAAATATTTTGCAGATTTATCGTAATCCTTTTTCTTGTAAAAATACTCTCCGATCTGGCTTAAAATCTCAGGCGAAATTTGTGATTTTGGATATTTTTCAGCAAACTGGACATAAATAGCAATATAATCTGATATGGAACCTTCTGCCTCGTAGGTTCTTCCTATGTTGTAAAGTGCAAACTCGGCTTGGGGGCTGTCTGAATATTTTGTTAAAATACTTCTATAGGAATTTCTGGCGGATTTATATTTCTTTAATTCATAATAGCAGTCACCAAGACGGAGCCAGCCTTCGGCAGCATAATTAGATTTAGGATAATTCTGGACAAGTGCGGTAAAGGAAACAGCAGCCTTTTTAAAGTTTTTATTCTTAAAGTGCAGCATACCAAGCCAGTACTGTGCGTCATCCACTATTTTAGTCCCGCCATATCTTTTTACAAAATTTATAAAATATTCCCGGGTCCTGTCATAATCGTTCTTTTTATAATACACAAGCCCAATGCCTAATCTCGCTTTCAGTGATTCATTTGTATTGGGAAACTTTTCCGTTATTAACCCATATTCTTTCAATGCTGAATCTAAATCTAATATCTCTAACAATGAATCTGCCTTAGAAAGATGTGCTTTTGCACATAAATCCTTATCTTTTTTTGTTGCAGTTGAAATTACCAAATCAAACGACGTTATCGCAGACTTATAATCGCCGTCTTGAAATTGCTTCATGCCGGCATTATAAGTATCTTCTATATAAGTCTGCCCAAAAAGACTGCCAGACAGTAAACCACAAAAGATAAAAAATGTAATTAATAATATTCTTCTCATAAATACTGGAACCTCACTACTCTTAGTTGGCGAATTATGCTCCCCAACACATAAACCGATTGGCAGGCATTGTACACAAACAATCGTGAATTATCCCGATGTAACATAGGGATTACCCCTCTACATTTATCCACCAACTAAAGTTGGCGACATTCTTTGCAGGTGAGTAAAATTATATAAAAAGATGGACGATATGTCAACTTTCAGGTTTTTCAATTTCTTGACTTCTATGAAAATTATGATAAAATAACTTTAACATGCATTTTTTGTTTTTAATATCGCTATTCCTTTTATCATGCAATATTCAAGCAGAAAATACCATAATGATTGGGCTTACCCGATTGAAAGAAACCCCGCTTCTTGCCATGGACGTTCCTGACGGTGGAGAAATTAATATTGACGGTAAAATCGTATTAAGAACCAAAACAAGTATAAATCTTACCGCAGAGAATGTTTCTAATGATTTAAAAGTCACTTTAACAACAAATGGAAAAACAGATGTAATTAAAGCAAAAAAATTAATAATCATTCCAAATACTTTTTTAACGATTAAAAATATTGAAAAAGAAGTTACGAAAAAGTATGAAGAAGAAATAATTATAAGGGGTAGGGATGGAATTCTACTTGCAATTAATAAAATTGGATTTAATAAATATCTGACGGCAGTAGTTGCAAAAGAAATTGGTCCGGAATCAGATATAGAAGCTTTAAAAGCACAAGCACTTGTTTCCAGAAGTTATGCAATTTTTAATTTAAGAAAACATAAAAAAAATGGATTTAATGTTTGTGATTCCCGTTTTGCCTGTTGCCAGGCGTACGACGGAACATACAAGACGTTCAATCAAAAAGTTTATGATGCAGTTTTAGAAACAGAAAAAGAAATATTAACTTTTCAGGGAAAATGTATGGAAGCAGTCTTTCATTCCTGTTGTGGCGGGAGAACTTGTATCCCGTCAGATGTCTGGCCAAATACTGATGAAAATAAACAGTTTATCAGCGTAAAAGATATTGACAATGCAGGAAATGCGTATTGTAAAAACAGCCCCAGATTCAAATGGGAAACCAAACTTTCTAAAAATATTATAATCCAATGTTTTGATTTACATGAGAGTAAAGAAAAGGTTCTTTTGATAAAAAACAACTCAGGTGATATAACATATATTTGTATGGGTGATAAAAAAATGACTGTTATGGACTTTAGACGAAAACTCGCCCAACTTGGTTATAAAGGAATTGACAGCAATTTTTTTAACATTATTGCTGAAAGAAACGATTCTTATGTTTTTTCAGGATATGGTTTCGGTCATCGCATAGGCATGTGTCAAAGTGGTGCAAAAGAAATGGCAAAGAGAGGTTTTAATTACAAGGAAATAATAAATCATTATTATCCGAATTGTGATATTTCAAATTGGAGGTCGTATGAAAAAGATTTTTGAAATGTTGAGAAAACCGGTGTTTGTTGTATTAATGCACTTTTTAATTTTTGCATTAGTTATCAAATTTGCAAGTTGGAGCACCTCTGTTACAATTTTACAACTATTTGAAAAATACTGGTGGGTTTTTATTTTAGGATTCTCAATTTTTGATTCTTTAATCAGATTGATTTTATTGAAAAAGAAACCATACTGGATAACAATCGCCTCTATATTTTTAATCTCGTACCTGCTGCTTTTTCAATCAAAGATAATTGCTTTTGGAAAACCAACGCTTTACTATGTTATGGTTTTTTGGATTTTAATGAGTCTATTTGTTTGCATCATTATTTTAGATGGATTTATCACCTTAATGAAAATATTATTGGGACTCCCGGTTTTGCGTATTTTTAAGAAACCCGCAGTTTTTTTGATTTTAAGCTTATCCGCGCTTGTTTATTTATCTCATATTTTGTATCCAAATATTACATACCAGTTTGTACAGTTTTTTAACACACACTGGATAGCTATTGCAATTATTATTCCTGTAATATCTGCTTACTTGCGAAAAAATAATTACACCAAGCAAGCAGAATATTTAAAAGGAATAGCCATATTTTTCCTAAGTTATTGTTTATGTAATATCATACCAATAAATCGTATTTTAGCCAATTGGATTATGTCTATTTGGATTAAAATATTTGGACCCAATTCAATAACAACATTATTCGCCATGAAAGCGGCGTCCAAATTTGGCGCATCAGCATTACTCAGCTTATACACATTTTTACAGTCATTTACCCGTGCACTAAATTCAGGTTTTACAAATATTTCCTGGATTTTATTTACTTCCTGCTGGATACATATTTACCTGGAAGAAATAAAACTATCTCTTTTAAGCGTTTTTACCAAATCTCCAAAAAATCAAACTGAGAAAAAAGGAATACTATTTAAAACAGCATTATTTGTAGGCAAAAATGTCGACTTAATTGGTAAAGGTATTGTAAAATTGACTGTCCGAACAACATCAAAATTGAAATTGTATATAAAACCAATAATTAAAGTTGCAGTTATTATTGCTTTAATATTGTTGGGAAGATGGTTAGGAATAAAAATATATGAACGCTATGTAGTAACTGTAACAGAATTTTCTCCTGAAGGGCAAATACCGCAAAAAAGTATTATCAGAGTTACTTTTTCTGATGCTATTAAACCAAAAATAGACGATTTAAGCCAGTTAAACTGTTTTATCATAGAACCTCCCATAACCGGAGATTATAATGTAGAAAGTGACAGAACTATCGTTTTTGTTCCACGCGAGCCGTTAAAACCTTCAACAAAGTATGATGTCCGGCTGGATTCAAAAAATCTTCAATCGTTAAAGATGAAACGGGTACAATCAGGAAAGAAAATAAAATTTAATACTGAAATGTTTAAAGTAACAAATGTTAATCTGTTTTATTTATATGATTTAGCAAAAAATGTCGAGAAACAGGTAATGGGAGAGATTAATTTTAATTATCCCGTAAATATGGAAACTTTGATAACAAAAATGAAATTTTTCCAGGATTCAAAACCTGTAACATTTGAACTTGAAAAATCCAATCTTCAAACCCGGTTTTATTTCAAAACAGGAATTATTCAAAGAGAAGATAAAGAACAGGAAGTTAAACTCGTAATTGAAAAAGGCCTCTCCTGTACCGGCGGCACCGTACCTATAGAAGAAGATTTTATTCGAAACATGAAACTTCCCGAGAAAGAAAAATTCAACGTTTCACAAATTAAACTCTGGCATGAGCCGGGGAATACGTTTATTACCGTTCTTTTCAATATGCCTGTTTCAAAACAGCAGATAGAAAAAAGTATTTCTGTAAGCCCGCCAGTAACTTATAATATTGAAACGGAATATTGTTACGCGGTACTGAAAGGTGATTTCAAACCGAATGTTGGCTATAAAATAGAGGTTTCAGCAGGTGCAATCTCAAAAACAGGTGAAATTCTTGCTAAAACAAGCAAAGAATATATTACAATAAGTGATTTGCCTTCAAGTGCAAAATTTTCTCATGAAGGGAAGATCCTGCCTTTAGACGGTGAAATGAACATTGAAGTCAAAACGATAAATCTTGACCATGTAAATGTATCCGTCCAGAAAATATTCCGCAATAACCTGATTCAATTTTTGAACAATGAATATTATACACCTATGTCAACTCATGTTTATTCCGGGAGTTATGCTGTTGAAGGCGGAATGATAAATGAAGAGGTCACTCAATACATAAATTTAAGAAAACTCCATAACGCTCCTTATAAGGGATTTTTTAAGATAGATATTAATGACACTAAAAATTACTGGAACAGAGATACCAGATGGTTTTTGTGCACTGATTTGGGAATCATCGCAAAGCGATCGGGTGATGATTTGATAGTCTACGTTTTATCAATCAAAAATCTCAAACCGATAATTGATGCTAAACTTCAACTTATAAGCAGTACAAATCAGGTTATGGAAGAAAAACGGACTTCCGAGAGCGGTAAAGTTGTCTTTGAAAACTGGTCAAAGAATCCAAATGGTTTTTACCCGTATTTTATTATTGTTGAAAAAGGCGATGACTGGTCATTTATGAAATTTGACGATACACAAATGAACCAGCATCAATTCCAGATTGCAGGCGAACCTTATACGAAGGAAGGAATGGAGGCGTTTGTTACACCTGAACGGGATCTTTACAGACCCGGAGAAAAAGCATATATTACAGCTATTGTAAGAAACAAGGATTTTTCAACCCCGCCGGAATTGCCGGTCCGCCTGATTGTAACTGATCCCCAAGGTTCAGAATTTAACCGTATTGAAAAGCGATGGAATCAAAACGGTATGGTTTCGTTTGAAGTTGAATTCCCGGTTTCTGCACTAACAGGTCATTATTCAGCAAACCTTTTCCGGATTGATAAGAACGAATCTATCGGTTCAACCTCATTCAAAGTTGAAGAATTTCTACCGGATAAACTAAAAGTAGAAATTGTTCCGGATAAAACAGCTATTGAATCCGGTGCAATGCTGGTGTTTTCTGTTTTTGGTAAACAAATGTTCGGTCCTCCTGCACCTGGCAATAAACTTGTAACTTCTGTACGGTTTATTCCCCGCGTGTTTTCCCACGCATCTTTTACCGGCTATATATTTTCTGATAATTCCAGGCGATTTACCGAAGAAACACAGAAATTGGGCGAATCAAATTTAGACGAAAATGGGACTAAAAAATATGAAATAGAGGTCCCACCTATAAGACCTCCCTCGGCATTAACCGCTTATATCTATACTGAGGTATTCGATTCCGGCGGCCGTCCAGTGAGTGCTGCAATACAGGTCCCGGTAAATAGTTATCCTTATTATCTCGGTGCAAAAACGGAAAAGAAACCGGTCCATTTAGTAAAGGAAGATATAAAAGTTGACTATGTGGCGATTGATTCTTCCGGAAAATTACAGAATTTAAAAAACATACAGATTTTAGTCAAACGTAAATTGTGGTATTCTATTTTCCGTTTCAGTAGTTGGGGGCGGGGCGAGTATCAGAGTTCCACATATGAAGAGGTGGTTTTGCAAAAAGTCGTTGATATCGATGGTAAGGGAAGTTTCTCATTCACTCCGGATGTAGTGGGTGAGTATTATATTTATATAGGTAATGAAGACAGTATGTGTACCGGTTTTTCGGTAAATGTAGTTGGAACAGGATATCAGGCATGGGGTATGGAGACGCCGGAGAAACTGGATATCAGTGTTGATAAAGCAACATATAATACCGGCGAACAGGCAGTTGTAAATATTCGTGCACCTTTTAACGGCAAACTTTTCTTAACTGTTGAAAGAGAAAAAGTACTTTACACGCAAATTGTAAATATTACGGATAACAAGGCACAAGTTTCAATACCGGTCAATGTAGAATATCTGCCGAATGTTTATATTGTCGGCTTACTTGTAAGAACACCCGATGAAAAAAATAAGACATTACCCATGGTTTCTTTTGGCATTATTCCGCTGAATATCAGCAAAGTATCCAAAACAATAACGCTTGACTGGGATTGTAAAACTGAAGTTGAATCAAAAGACGGCATAGACGTAAAAATAAAAGTCTCCGGCGAGCCGGGAAAAACTAACGTTGTCCTGGCAGCTGTTGACCAGGGTATTCTCCAGATTACCAATTTCAAAACACCCGACCCATTGGAATATTTTTACAGGAAAAAGTCGCTTACGACACAATCATATTCCTTATTTGACATGATTCTTCCGGATGTAAAAGCGAACAAATTAGCGGTTGGCGGCGATGGTGTAGAATTCTCAAGGAGACACTTGAATCCCATTGTAGCAAAAAAACCGAAATCATTTGCCGAATATTCAGGGATACTGACCCCGGATGAAAACGGCGAAGTAAAGCATCATTTTGTGACAAAGGGCTTCAACGGTGAAGTCAGGGTAATGGTAATGGCTGTGAACGGAAACAAGTACTGTTCTTCTGATAAAAATATTACGGTTGCCGACTCTATAGTTTTACTTGCTAATTTCCCGAGATTTATAGCACCTTCGGACCAGTTCCAGATTCCCATCCAGATATATAACAAGACAGGTAAATCAGGAAATTTCAAAACAACAATAAAAGCAGAAGGACCTGTTGAACTAACGGCAGGAAGTGAAAATACGGTTTTTTTGAACAACAAACAAGAAAAGAAAATCGTATTTATGGCCCGTGCTAAAAATAATGCAGGGCTTGCAAAATTTTCAGTAACCACAACCGGAGCAGATTGCTCTGCCAATTATGAAACAGAATTGAGCGTCAGACCGTTTGCTCACCTTGAGACAGTTGTCAAGCAGGGAAAATTGAAGCCCGGACAAAATACCGAAATAAAAGTTCCGGCTGATTTTATCAGTTATGGCCAACGTCTGCGGCTTACATTTTCATCAAACCCGCTTATACAGTATTTAAGATGCCTGGATTATCTTATCGGTTATCCTTACGGTTGCACGGAACAGATAACTTCGCAAATGTTCCCGCTTCTTTATTTCAAGGAGCTCGGACTTGCAACAGGCAGGTTTGCAAAACAGGCTAATTCTGTTGATATGTATGTCCAGGAAGGAATTAAAAAGTTAGAAAAAGCTCAATTATCGGACGGCAGCTTTACAATGTGGCAAGGCGGCTCTTCATACAGTTTGTGGCTTTCCCTGTATGCAAGCCACTTTTTAATAGAAGCAAACCGCCTGGGCTATAAAGTTAACCCGACCGTAATCGGCAGGATATATTCATTTATCAACAGGTTAAACGTAGTACCGCAGAATGAGGGCCGTCTTGATAGAAGACAATTCAATGTTGACCAGGAAATAAATGTTTATATGCTGTATCTGAAAACTCTAACCCGGAGCCCGGATAGAGAGTCAATGTCATTTCTATTGAATAATCGTATCAAAACTTTGGACGAGGTTGACCGCTCTTTGCTTTCTTTGAGTTATTCCGAAATCGGGGACAGGAATACTGCGAGCAGGATACTTGTTCCGGATTTTAAAAGTATATTTTTATACCGCGAGCAGTTCGGTTCTTTTAATTCCCCGATAAGAAATACAGCGATGTATCTTTCGGCAATCGCTCAAGCAGACCCGCAATCACCTAAAGTAAATGATATTATAAGATACCTGGGTGAAAATATGAAAAACGGCCATTTTGGCAATACACAGGAAGATGCCTGGGTATTTATATCATTAGGTAAAGCGTTTCAATCGCTTGATTACGATATACAGACGCAAATTCTGGTAAACGGGGCACAGTATAAAATTATTGAAGGCAAAACAGATACCGTTAACGATAATTCACTGTCCGGCAAAAATATAACATTAAAAAATATTTGTGCAAAAGACAGTTATTACCATTTCATCGCCGAAGGAACACCTTTGAAGAAAAGTGAAAAAGACAGTTTTAACGGGCTTGAAGTAAACAGGAAATACTACGATAAAAGCGGCAAAGAAATAAATCTTTCAAATGTCGTGCAGGGCGAACTTGTCGTCATTTCTCTGTCGGTTAAGCCGAAAGAAACAGTACATAACCTTGTAATAGTAGATTTACTACCTGCAGGGTTTGAAATAGAAAATTCACGGCTTCAATCCCATGGCGATTTGGATTTTGAACCGGAATTAAGCCTGTCTCCTGCCTGCCAGGATATAAGAGATGACAGAATTTTGATTTTTGCGGATGAAATTTCCGGTAAACAAACTTTTTCATATACCGTAAGAGCGGTTACGCCCGGCAGGTTCACAATCCCGAATATTTATGCAGAAGCGATGTACGACCCTGATATAAACGGTGAAGAATATCAAAAAGATTATCTTGTCATCGTTCCGAACAATTAAGTGTTTGTTTTTCAATGGCGGGTGACGTGCTCTTTAAAAAATACCTGTGGAATCATTTAAGTATGTTTTGGAAAAGAAATGAAACCAAAAAAAATAATTAAACCGGTATTAATAATATTAACCTGCTATTTCTTTTTATTGTTATTGATTTCTGCTTCACTTGTAATATTTCCCCTTCCCGCAGATATTCTTGAAAATGATTATTCTACCGTCCATTTGGCAAATAACGGGGAACTTTTAAGAATATTACTTTCGCCTTCACAAAAATATAGAATCAAACTGAAGTCAGAAGAAATATCGGAATATTTAAAAAATGGTTTCTTGCTATACGAAGACCGGTTTTTTTATAAACATTATGGTTTTAATCCCATATCTTTATTTAAAGCATTTGTCCTAAATATACGGCATAAGAAAATTATTTCAGGTGCTTCAACAGTAACAATGCAGATAGTAAAAATGGCTGAAAAAAGACCCAGGACATTAAAATCCAAAATTATTGAGATTTTAAGAGCAATACAGCTGGAAAGAAAATATTCAAAAAAAGAACTTCTTGCAATATATCTGAATATGGTGCCAATGGGCGGGAACATAGAAGGAGTAGGTGCTGCATCATATCTTTATTTCGGTAAACCGGCGAAAAACTTAACCTTAAGCGAAAGCGCCCTGCTTATCGCCATCCCGAAATCACCTAATACATACCGTCCAGACAAATACCTAAAAAATGCTATGGTACAAAGAAATAAAGTTCTTGCCCGTATCGGAGAACAACTTGAAAGCTCGCGCGAAGTTCTACAAACGGCAATGACCGAAAAACTTCCCAAAAAAAGATTTCAAAATCCTTACCAAATCCCAAATCTTATAGTTAGAACAGCCCAAATAGGTCCAAAATATACTAAACAGTATACAATTAATATGCAATTACAGAGGTATTGTGAGGATATAATCGGCAAAACCGTAAACAGATTACAAAAATACGGTTGTTACAACAGCGCGATGATATTAGTTAATAATAAAACAATGGAGGTTCTTGCCTATGTAGGTTCAAGTGATTTTAACGATTTAAAACACGGCGGCCAGATAAATTGTGCGAATATTAAACGCTCTCCCGGGTCTGCACTTAAACCATTTTTATATTCTGTGGGCGTTGAAAAAGGCATCATCACTCCACAAAAAATTGTGTTTGATATTGAAAGAAATTACGACGGTTACAACCCGGTTAACTTTGATAAGAAGTTCATAGGACCTATTACTGCCGAAGATGCACTTATTAACTCGCTGAATGTACCTGCCGTAAATTTAGAGTATGAATTAGGAAAAGACGGGTTATCTGGTTTTCTTTGTAAAGCACATATTGTTGATGAAAAAAAGCAGTGCAGGGAGACGGGCTTATCATTAGTCCTTGGGGCTTTCCCTGTTACTCTTGAAGAATTAGTTAAACTTTACTGCTGTCTTGCAAATGATGGAAGATTAAGAGAATTAAAATTTTTCCAGGAAGATACTTCTATAAATAAAGGGTTCCCGCTTCTGTCACCGGAGACCTGTTTTATTATTTCGACAATGCTATCAAAAGTTGAAAGGACCGACCTTCCGCAATCATGGGAATTCAGCCCTACAAGAGGAAGAATTGCGTTTAAGACGGGTACGTCATTCGGGTTAAGAGATGCATGGTGTGTAGGATATAATCCCGATTACACAGCCGGTGTATGGCTGGGGAATGTTGATTGCAAGGGTTCCAGCGAACTTATAGGGATAAAAGTAGCGGCACCGGTAGTGATTGAAATATTCAATTACCTAACAAGATACAGTGATTCCTGGTTTAAAAAACCGGGAAATGTACAGGAAAGAAAAGTTTGTGCAACAAGCGGTGAAATAGCCGGACCTTATTGTAAAAATACTGTAACAGATTGTTATATCCCCGGGATAAGCAGTAATTATACCTGTTCCGTTCATCGCCAGATTTTTATCAGGAAATCTGACGGTTTGGAAGTTTGCAGATATTGCATGAAAGAATTACCGGGCGAATACAAAACCCGGATAGTTGAAATCTGGCCGCCCGATGTTGCAAGTTATTTAAGAACACACGGAAAGAAACCGGATAATATTCCGCGCCATAATTCTAATTGTTATGCAGTGGACAACAGAAACAGCCTGAAAATAAAAAGCCCTATTTCTAACGGCTATTACAGTATAAGCGATTCTTTATCTGCCGGATTTCAAAAAATATTATTTAAAGTTCAAAGCGAAACTTCTTCCGAAAAAGTCTATTGGTTTATGGACGATAAATTACTCGCCCTGGGTTCTGTTGATGAGGAACTCTTATTTAACGTAGGTAAAGGCGACCATATAATTACCGTAATGAACACCCGCGGACAATACGATACGGTTAAGGTAAAGGTTAAAAATAGTAGCAACTGATTCCGCTATTTTATGTCTTTGACAAGTTTTGCTGCTATAAGGATATTTTTGAGTTTGCGATGTGGTAAAGAGACATTATCGAGAAAAATCAATCCTACAGAACCATCGACATCAACCAAAATGGTTCCATATAATAAAATCCTTCCCAATAAACTTGAACGACAAACCACTGTTCGTATCTGTTTTAGTGGAATGTGAATTACAAACCTATGAATCAGTCCTGTAAAAATAACCAATTCATCGGAAGTTAAGTAATATATCGTAGTTAGCATTCGCAAATTATAAATAACGGCAATCAAAATAAAAATCCAGCCGGCAGCATACAAAATATGGGTTAAATTTGTTTGATACCATTCCGGCCGTGTTCCCTTAAATAAAACGGCAATTTGTTTCGCTATCCATGGAGATACAGAAGAAGCCGTAAATCTACAAATAAACCAACCAGTGATTGCCATAACATAATCTAACAACCAAACAACAATACTAGGTTTAAATTTCAAAATTATTTTTTCCAAAGGTATTTGATGTTTCCAAGACCATAATGACAATATACTGCGAATTTTTTCAGCCATTTTCTGACGCATATTTTATCCTCCTATTGATTTTTTAAATAATTACCGTTTATTAAAGAAATAATTAATGGTTTCAAATCCTTAAGATTAAGTGTTGTTTTAATAAAAAGACCTTTTTCCGTAGAAGTGAAAATTAAAGCAGCGTCTTTTGGGCGGTTCTTGATTAAAACAGGTGACTTAAAAGACCCGCTAGGTCTTAATCCCGTGGATGCTGAACCTATAATTACGTCTTGTGGGAATCCGAGACGTTGCGCAAGCGATGGCACTATCTTGGTTTTCCGTTGCATTAAAATAGTATTCAAATCGGTTACCATAACTATCAATTTGTTTTCATGTATCCATTCCGGAGATACAGTATATGTTTGTTCTTGTTTCTTTTTTATAACATCCTGCCAACCTGACTGATATTTCACTTTTAATAAACCCGTTGTTTTGATAATATAATTTTCTTTTGAGTTTAAATTCCAAGTTATTATTATACCTGATTTTTCTTTATTAATGGATACTGGTTTTAGTTCTTTTGATGAATATACTTTTTTAGGATTAACTGCTATTGCATGTCCGGATTTGCCAGTATGTGACCATTTGCCGTTAATAAATGATTTCAACCAAGGTAAATTTACTTCTGTTCCCATGCGTGCAGACGGGGGCGACATAACAATAATAATTCCGCCTTCTTTTAAGAAAGCAGTCAAAGAATTACGTAAAACAGAGCTATTCCAAAAATCCTGTCCTTTCCATGTCGTGGGACCAATACTGAATGCTCCCGGACCAAAAATCAATAAACGTGTTTTGGATAATTTTTTCTCGACATCATAAAAACTATTAACCAACTCTTCCGGTGATAGCGGCATTTCAATGTCAATAAATGTCGTAGTCCCAAATTGCACAAGCCAATTATAACTTTCTGCGTCTCCGGCAGCAACCCATACTATATCTGAACCAGAGAATATTGATATATGTGGAGGATTGGTAAATGATGTTGGTTGAGAGATTGCCGGTTCACAAGGCTGATATTCAGATTTAACTATCCACGTTTTTTGTGTTTCTAACTTATTAGATAAAACTTCGGTAGGTTTCACTTGTATGGCATTTTTTCCATCGTTTGAAATAAAAATGTATTGAGTTGTCGGTAAGCATAATTTTAAATTTATATTTGTTGTTTCCCCCGCAATTTGCTGTATTTCATATATTCGTTCCCCGATGTGGTCTTCTTTTACAGACAGAATATACTGATTGTTACCCATTTTAAACGGTCCAAAACGCATGGAATTAACACCTTTTGGTAATTGAGGGGATAGTGTTAAGGTTTTGTTAATTGCATCAGGTTGTATACCAGTCAGATATTCTAAAATTGCATCTGCAATTATCCCGCCGTCCCATGGTTTTGCTCTCCCATATGTACCTATACCCCAGGATGGCAAACTCCACGGTTTGCCGTTCATATCATGAAATTCTCCAAATTCACCGGCCGGCGATGAAGCATCTTTAATTGCTTGTAAAGCTGATTCTGCCTGGTTATCTGACATCCGTGCGAGATCGGATAACAACAATCCCATTGTAATCCCTGTAAAGTATGGTAGTTCCGGACTTGTATTCAAATACATTTTTTTATTTGATAAGAATTTTAATACTGCTTCAATACTGTGTTTAGCATGAGGTTCATCCGGCAATAAATAGCCAGACCATATCGAATTGAGTAAAATAGTACTATGAGGGAAATTGTATAATTTTCCGGATGGCGATAAAGCAGGAGCATAATATTTTAAATCTTCTAGCCAGTAAGTTTGCTCGCTTTTTGCTCTTATTTCTTTTGCCTGTTGAAGTAACTGTAAAGAATCTTTTTTGTATCCTAATTGTTTTCCTATTTCGGATAACGCTTCTTCAGCGGCAACATAGGTAAAAGCTGAGTCAGGAGAATAAGAATGTAACCCCAAGAAGTTATGTACCGGAATTTGGTCAAATAACCGACTTTGCAATGCCCAAAAATATCCTTCATCAGTATTAAACGGGAGCAGATATTCCTTGCTAATAGGCTGACCCAGCAAACACTGTTTTAAATAATAAAAACGCGGTCTCAAATATTCCAAATCCCCAGTGTATTGGTAATACCAATAATGTTGAAGTACAATCCATGAAGGATATTCTGCTGAATCAATGCTTAAGGTTGACCAATCAATTTGAGACGGCCATTTTGGCAATGAATAAGCTGCTCTTGTAGATGTTGGTAAAAAGCTTGTCCTACCTGTAAATTGATAAAACCAGTCTAAATTTTCTTTTGCTTCTTGAAATTTTCCGATTCTCAGGAAAAACCTCACAGGACCATTCATATCTCGTACCCAAATATTACTATAGCCAGCCATCGGAGAAGAGCCGCCTACATTAGATTGTTGCGTTTTTAGAAAAATTGTTTGAGCGTCAAAAATACGTTTTATTACAGGGTCGTTTATTTCAAGTACAGCAGTATCATCTATCCATTTCTTCCAATGGTCATATGTTTGCTGGAGGAAATCGGTATTGTTATCTGATATCTGTTTTGAAACTGGTTGCAGTTGTTTCTCTTGGTCTGCTGCAATGATTATATGCGAACCTTGCCATGTCTGTTCCGTTGGTATTGAAGCGATAGTATAAGATACCTTTCCTTTGCCTACGTTTGGTTTGAGTCCGATGGTTTGTAATCCGTACCATCTAATATTTTTTCTATTTGGAATCCGTATGCGAACTTCAGGTTCTGAGTTTTTTGTAAATTTCCAGCTCTTTTTTTTATTCAATTTACTGATATGAAACTGCAGTCCTATATTGGTTAATTTATTAGAACTTTTATTTGTAATTTGTATAATACGAAAAATTACAGGTAATTCCGGGGGGACAAAATCAACCACTGTTAATTCTACTGTTTGATTGCTAAGGCGGCTGACTACAATATCTGCATCCTTAATACGGTATATTTGTTGTTTTTCCCACTGTAATGTTTTTCCGCCGATTGAGACATATAAAATCTCCTGTCCTAAATAAGGTTCATCGTAAACAGGTCCACATATAAAAGAAAGCGTGCATATTGGACTAAACATTCCAACGGTTGCAAACATTTTCCCATTACCAATTTGATAAGCACCGGCAGAAGGAGCATAAATTTTATCTTCGGAATAATTGTAATGCTCAATGTCATTTGCAGGTTGTCCTAAAAATGTGTACTTTTCAAAAATATCAATTTCTGCATAAATCTTTGTTATGCTTATAAAAAGTATGGCTATTAAGATAATGATTGATTTATTGAATTTCTTGAAATACATTTGTATCTTTTAACTGTTTGGATTGGTAATTGGAAAGAAAATTCTTCAGCAATTCATTGCTTACGTTCGGGAAATCCATCATAATCAGATTCCACCGACTGCCCTGAATAATTCCATTGTTTATAAAAATTCGATGTCCTTGTTTTTTAAATTGCTGAATCTGATTTGAAATTTTATTTTGTGCTTTTTGTTGGCTGCCAAAAGCCCAAGCAAGTTCGTCGTAAAAAGAAATAAAATGCAAATTTGGGAATTCTGCTTCAATCCGCTGTTCATCTATCGACCGTCCCATAAACAAAATCGCATCTCCCTGTCTGGTTATATTCATAATTGCTTGGGACTCAGCAGTGGGTATAGTTTTACCTCCGTGAGATTCCGGAAAAATATTGGTTTGCCAGTTAATCCAGGCAAAATATACTGATAGACACAACCACGAGACAGAAATTAAATACTGCAAGGGTTTTCTATAGGGTAGTTTATAAAATTTATCTGAAATATCTGAAATTGAAAGACAAATTAATAATACTGTTGGAGGTAAAGTGGAAGCCCAAAAAGCACCTGTGCCCGGTTCCCATGCGGTAAAAAATATTGCAAAAGGTAGTAGCCAAATCCACGATAAAAGCCAAAAAACACCATAACGAAAGAAAAAACCAAAACCTGCTATTATGGGGTAAAGCAATAATGCAAGACCCAAATATTTTAAAAAATGTTTCTGCACTGTTGCATCCTTTAATGATAATTGCGGGCCAGACCTCGACAATGGTCCAAACCATACATAAAAAACTTCTTTGCTTGCGTCAGTTATATTAGTAGGTCTCCATACACCCCATTTTTGTACGTGGGCATAAGTAGTGAACCATCGCGAAAAGCTTTTAGGATTTCGCTTTTCTTGTTTAGAATACCCAACATAGAAATATGGAGGCACTATTGTTAAAATCGAGAAAAAAATTGCAATTATAATTCCAATTATTCGCTGATCCCAAGGATCTTTGCGAAAGAATAAGCTTGTTCCGACAAAAAAACTTGCCAAAACATTAGTTTGGTGAACCAGTATTGTTAATGCTTGCAAAAATCCTATAATGGCGAACCAAAAATATCTTTTCAGAATATCTTTAGAGAGAATTGTTTTGGTGGGACCAGTAGCAAAAGAAATCCAACGAGAACCAAGTATAGGTTGACTGTTTACAATATCAGTACACACAACTTTATATAAAAGAAGTAAAGAAAATGCAACCAGCACATAAAACCCGCCGAAAGTGCTTATATACCAGTATTGATAACAACTGGCAAGTATAATTGATGCTCCCAAAGCAACAATTATTTTTTGTGTACAGAAATATGCTGTACTGAAAAGTAGAATAACTCCCAGAGCACCAAAAAAGCTGTTGAATACTTGGTGAACAGGTAATGCTCTCCCTTGATATCCGATTGATTTTAACCCTTCATAAAAATATGCTATCCATCTAATAGGCAATAGATGATGCGGGTTGAAAATCTGGTATTCATACAGGGGACGTTTTTCAACGCAAAGGGCATAATTGTAAGAATCGTAATCAAATGCTTGTGTCGGGAAGTTAAGATACAAAATGAACGTTGTTAGGAAGAGGACACTCATACTAAATATTACGAGGGTGGGTGATTTTTGTTTATAAATGGTTCTATTTCGTAATATTTCAGTATCCATATTGGAATTTACACGTATAATACCAAATTTTAAAAAATAGTCAAGATTGATATTTGTCATTTTTTTGGTATAATAAAAACAATTAATTTCATAAAAGTATAACAGTGGAATTAGACAAACATGAAAAAAGTTTATTATCTTATATTATTTATGTTCTGTTTAACTTTTGTTAATGCAGTTGAATTAACTAAAATCTTTCTTGTTTCATCCGTAAATGACAACATCGCTACACAATTACCAAAATATGTTTTAAAAAATGAAAAGATAAATTTATACTGCATTGTAGAAATAAATTCTAATCAGAAAATAACTTATTTTACATCAGCAAAAAACATAAAAATTGATGAAAAAACAATCTCATTATCAGACATAAAAAAGTGGGATGAAAATGAGTTAGGCAAAATTGAAATTCAATGGTATAAAGTTGAACCGTATATGATACATAACAAATTAGGCAGTAACGACCCTGAAATCCCGCAATTTGATTATTATGCTAATGCACATTTACCGTTTTGCTCTAAAAATAGAGGTTGGATTGGCTATGATACGATTGAATACAAAGAGACGGAGTTAGTTAAATTCAAAAATCAATGGCAGATAAATGTAGATGCGCATCCGACAGCTAAAGAATATGACATAAATGACGGTATGGGTGTTATGCGCTACAAAGTGTCAATTAAATATTTTGATGAAACCAATAAAGAAAAAATTATTTCAACACCAGGAAAAGAAAGTACGAATTATTACGGGATAAAACCAGATGTGCATAAAATCTTCTTCAGATATGATAACAGCTATTTGGGATGGATGAGTTCATATTTTAATGTTCCGGGAGTATTCGGTTCAACTGAGATTCAAGTTAAAGAATATACCGGTATTGATTGTGCCGACCTTGTTGTTGCTTCTTATAATAAATCTACCGATAAAAATATCCCTCTCACAAATGTTAGTGGTTTAACGGGTTTACTTAAAAAAGTTGTCGGCAATATTTATTTATTCCCTGATGGGAATTTATATGATTCAACAGGTGAAAATAAAAAACCCGTAAAAATTGACTTTGGAGGAAAAATTAAACCTGGAGATGTTATATTTTTTGATTATCCGGAAGGTGATAATATGTATGGTTATTGGGATCATGTGGGAGTGATTTATAAAGATTCCGGTGAGAATGGTATTCCTGATAATATATTAAATAACTATGATCTAATAATGCATGCAGGCTTTGCTGAGCCGCACTTAAGCTTATTAAATGACCAAGGTTTTGTTGCAGATAATCCAACCAAAGTAATGATTATGCGATGGTAGTATCTGTGTAACCACCTTTTACAATCTGTGTAATCATGCGACGAAGTCGCTTATTTTAAGCCTGAATATTTCATCCAGGATTGTGCGATTAATGCGTGTCCTGCCAGTGTTGGGTGTACTCCGTCTCCTGCCCAGTAGTTTGGAGATTGCAACTTGCACGCTTTCTGAAAAATCTTGTCCAATGGTATTAATATTGCGTTGTATTCCTTAGCAAGTTTGCGGACTATTTTTATTTTAGGATTTAAATCTTCCCGCCATAATTTCAGATCATCAGTACAATGCAGGACAAACGGTTCGCACATAATTAATTTTACGCTTAATTTTGCTAAAACATTATCCAGTAAAATACGATATTCTTTTTCAAACTGCTCAGCAGATGTCGGATCGTTTTCTGAATACCGTCTCCATGTATCATTGATACCTATTAAAATGGAGAGCCAGTCGGGTTTTAAATCTATGCAATCCTTATCCCAGCGGTCAACTAAATCTTTTGTTCTATGCCCGCTTATTCCGCGATTTATAAATTTTAAATTATACTGCGGATATTTTGCCATTAACCACGCTGAAGTAAACATTGCATACCCGCCACCCAGACTGCTGCCATTCTCCTTATTCCTGCTACAATCTGTAATACTGTCACCCTGAAAAAGAATTGTCTCGTTCTCCTTAAAAAATACTTTTTCCATAACTTTACCTCCTTTTTTATTTTCACAAGTTAAGCAAAGCTTCGCTTTGCAGCTACAAACCAATTGATATTGTAGCCGCAGAACGTTAGCTCTGCTAAACATTGAAATTCCTATACATCAAGTTAATGCCGACCAAGGTCGGCAACTACATATAAATTGTAGTGGCAGAGCTTGCTCTGCCTAATTCTTTATTTTGTCAATCTATTTTATTTTGACGGTACCTTAAATATTGTTCCAAAAGAATTTATTAACCCGCCGGAATAATATTTTGTTCCTTTTGGGTCTTTATTTGTTTCCTTTCTTAATTGCATATTTATTTTTTCTTTGTTTGAATAATGCGGGTTGGCAAGTGAAAAGATTACGCCTCTTTTAGTTGAACTATGTATAAATGTTATAGTTCCTTTACCATCCACTTTTTCAACAATTCCTACATGGGTAAGAGTATCGTCAACTTTTCCATTGCCGTTTCTATCATAAGTATTATCAAAAAACACTAAGTCACCTTTGTTCGGTTTTACATTTTTATTATATATTCTATTTTGTGCTTTTAATACATGCCAAATTCTGACAACATTACTTGCTCCTGAAATTTTCGATATTCTTTCTTCAAGTTCTGTAATCCCCGCCATTGTATAGGCTGCGCGGACAAAACCTGAACAGTCTATTATATAAGGAATTTTTTCATCTTTTACCGGGTCGTAAATTTTCATTTTTTCTTCATATGAAGGGTCTTTACTTTTTATTTTGTATGCACATCTCAATATTTCTTTTCTCGCAAATCCTTCTTCTTTTCTATACCAAAATTTATCTTTACTATAATTAATAGAAGCACACCCCAAAAAGAAATTAATAAAAAATATAAAATAAAAATATTTTGAAATGTTTTTCATATATCCTTAAACCAACTCAACTTTCCCCGACTGAAAAATCTGGTTTTGAGCGATTTAGATGTTTTTAGCTTAAAAAATCGTTAGAAAATTGCTATGTTTGACGAGCAAAGCGAGGAGTTTAGCAATTTTAGATTTTTTAAGCGTTAAGAAAACATCGTCTAGCGAAAAACCAGTTTTTCAATAACTTTACCCTTTTACCACACCCAATGGTTTCATTTTTGCAACTTTTTTTGAGATTCCTGCCTTATGGCAAACATCAACAACTAAATTTACATCTTTATATGCAGTTGGCGCTTCTTCTGCAAGCGTTTTCCACTCTTTTGCCTGGACCACAATTCCTTCACCTTCAAGTTGTTTGGCAAGTTCGTTCCCGCGAAGACCTCTTAACGCCTGTGTTCTTGACATTACCCTGCCGGCACCGTGACAGGTGCTTCCCCAGGTTTCTTTTAGTGCCTGTTCAGTCCCGACAAGAACATAGCTTGCAGTTCCCATAGTCCCCGGAATTAAAACAGGTATGCCCGGAAATGAGCAAGTCGCTCCCTTTCTATGAATAAATATTTTTTTACCAAAGTGTTCTTCAAATTTTCCTATATTATGGGCGACGTCATAGACAGTTTCAAGTCCTAAATCATTCGGCGATTTTGAAAGGATTTTCATAAATGTTTCTCTAATCCAGTGAGTAATTATCTGCCTGTTTGCAAATGCGTAATTTGCCGCAGACGCCATTGCAGAAAAATATTTTTTGCCTTCATCTGACAGAACAGGAGCGCAGGCAAGCTGTTTGTCCGGAAGGTTTATCCCGTATTTTCTCGCTGCACTAAGCATTACCTTAATATAATCATCGCAAACCTGGTAACCCAGACCACGGCTGCCCGTGTGAATCATAATTGTAATCTGCCCCAAGAAAATCCCGAGTTTTTGGGAGATACTTTCATCATAAACTTCAACAACTTCCTGAATTTCCAGAAAATGGTTCCCCGCACCAAGTGTTCCAAGCTGTTCCTGTCCCCTTTCTATCGCACGTTTAGAAACATTGGAAGAATCCGCGCCATTAAGCATTCCTTTTTCTTCAATGCTTTCCAAATCACTCTTTTCACCAAACCCTTTATCAGTCGCCCACTTAGCACCTTTCTCCAAAACACTTTTAACTTCCTGTGTTGATAAATTCAACTTACCCGTTGAACCAACACCTGACGGAATATTTGTAAAAAACCCAGCCACCAGATTTTTTATATGTTTACTAATATCTTTTTTAGAAAGGTTTGTCCGCAGTAACCTGACGCCGCAATTTGAAACTACAAAATTGTTTGCTATAAAATTATGGTGATGGTGAGAAACCGTAAAGTCATAAACATAATCGTTAAATTTTATTTCTTCTTTACTCATAATTTTATCCCAAACCATGCCGGATGTTCCTAACCCTGAAGTTTTCTGTTTAACAAATTCATCAAATTCGTAAAATTTGAAAGCAACTCTCGGACTGCCTTTTCTACCTTCGTAAACTGATCTTTCAATAAACCTAAAATTGACAAATTCTCTGTCATTTTGCTCAAGCATATCATAAATGTTCCCGGCACTTAAACCCTGTTTTTTTAAACTTAAAGCATATTGTGCTATCTTTTCACGCTTAATAACAAGTTTTTCTTTTTCCTGTAAATAATTTACGGCAACATTTGCTAAAAACTGTCTTTTTTGATTATACTCAAACCCAATTTTACTATAAAGATTTATTAAAGTTTTATATTGGTTTGATAACTGTAACCTAAATCTATGGGATTTTTTCTTTTCTTTGCCTATGTATTCCATCCTACAAGAAATTGTATTAGTTTCAACATCAAATTCGTTAAGTAGTTCAGCAATTTGTTCTAAAAATGTCCTTCCACTATCAAGATAATTCTCATTTTTATTCATTGAAACCGTAGGCAAATAAAAATTATAACCATGTTTAGTCAGTGTTTTTGGACTCGACATTTCAGCGCCAAAAAATGCTGCCAAAAAAAGTCTTTTTTGCCATAAAGTCGCTTTAAATATCCACTCAGGCACCGAATAATTTTGTAATGTCTTATTCCCAACCGGTGTACCAAGAAGAATTAAAAGAATAGCCAGACTGCTTGACCTTGACATACAGCAACTTTCTATTGTTTGAAAACTATATTCTTTATAGAGCGTTTTAATTTTGTGGTTCCTCTGCCTCTGGTAAACTTTTGAACATTCATACCCAAAAACAAAAATATCATCTCTGATTTTTTCAAGATTTTCCTTTTCACCATAGAAAGATGTTACACCTTTACCAGTTTTTCCAACAAAATGGATGTTACCATCACCAAAAACATAACCCATAATCTTTAAAAGATATGGAAGTTGCGGCGAATTATATTTTAATGGCAATAAATTCCGCTTTTTCAATTGGTTCATTACCTGTTTTATTGTATTTCCACGCACTTTGCAAAGTTCTAACAGTTTTCTTTCTACATCTTTTTCATCAACAATTATATCGTCTGAAGGTTTTTCGTAAGTAACACCTTTAAAATTGTAAACTGCTACTTCTTTATCCTCTTTAAGATTAGAGACAGGAATCATTCCGTCTTCGGTATAAAATGGATGATCTTCCGTTGCAATTATTTCCAAACCTGATTTGGTTTTTATTTTATAAACTCTGTTTTTTGGTTTGAATTTTAGGAATTTTTCAATATTCGTCGTTAAAGAAGTGTCTTTATTGAAATCTATACAAACAATTTTTTCTTTCTGCCATATCTGCTCATAATCCTTGATTCTTAATGTAAAACCCAACTCATGTAAAACTTTTGTATCACCCGAAAGACAATTTATGTCGTAACCAATCCCACCAGGAGAAATTACACCATCATTGAGACTAAACGCTGCAACACCGCCGATAGGGAAACCATAACCCCAGTGGATATCAGGCATAGCAAGTGATTTTCCAAGTATTCCCGGTAGTGCAGCAACATTCGCAACCTGCTGGGTAGCATTGTCATTACAAATGTTAGAAACCATTTTCTCAGAAGCAAAAATAAGCCCCTCGGTATTCATGGCCCCTGTTTTCTCAATCTTCCACCTGTAATCATCAACCTTTTTTAAAGGACACTGTGTCATAGATATGTTTTTACTCTTACAATATTAAAACAAACCGTCTACGTTTTTTCCGTTCTTACTTTTTCATAATAAATTATTATTCCAACAATTTAAAAGTAGTAATTATTTTACTAAACACTTCTTGTTCTTTTTCTTGTGAAATAACTCCAGGTAATTTTAGATATTCTTCATGATTACCACATATAGATTTAACTTCGGGGATCATTTGTCTTTTAATATGTAAAGTATTTTTTGAATTCAAAATAAAATAATAATTATAAGTTCCACAACCTTCACATTGAGATGTTATCTGGTAACCTTTTAATGAGCCAATACTAATATCATCAATAAAACCTGGTTCATTATATAACATATCATCTTTAAAGTATTTTGCGACAAATTGCAATTCTTTTTCAGAAACTGCTTCTTTTAAATTTTTATGAACGACTTCAATAGTAACATCAAAATCCGTGAACTCATTTACCATTGGCTGATCATCGCTTTCGTCACAAAAATCATAATGTTTATAAGGAATTGCGTGAATTAATTTTATTTTTGTGCCATCTTCTATAAGTTTTATAATTTTATCGGGATATTTTAATTCAATTCTATTTTTTTTATTTTTATAACTTTCCCAATTTACTAAAACATTGTCGTCGTTCTTTATTTTGTCTTTGGTAGTAGATGCTTTATATTGTTTTTTAGTTTTTTGATATTTACTTTCTCCAAATGTTAAGGTAGATATACTTAACGTAAAAAACATTCCTAAACTTAATATTACAATTGTTATTTTTTTCATATATTATTCAAGACTTGTTAAGATAAAATGGCAAAATTATTTCATGTTTTTAGTGTAAGATTATTATTGAAAACTGGAGAAGCCCGAATACCAGAATAGTCCCCATATTATCTAATTATCTATGTCCCTTATTCCCGCCCCCGTTTTCTCAATCTCTCACCTGTAATCATCAACCTTTTTTAAAGGACACTGTGTCATAGATATAATTTACGCTAACTATATTAAACCAGAACCATTCCTGTTTTTTAAATACCTTTTTCCTCGAATCCTTGAACTTTCATATTAAGAAATCGCTTTAGACATACGTCAGGGGTTGCGACAATTACATTCTCAATCTCTTCGTTAATCTCTTTAGCCTTTTTTTTATCCCCTGCTATATTAAATAATTGCGAAGCCTTCTTAAAATGTTTGAAACAATTATCTGCATCCCCAATAATTTGGAAATAGCGTGCCTGCCAAAGCGCAATCAATGGATCAGCAGGTAAAAGAGTATTTGCTTTATCCAGCAACTCTCCTGCTGTCCACCAGTCACCTGCTAAAAATTTACGCCGGGCAAGGGTTTTATAGTATTCTCCTTTCCCTTTAGGTGAGAATCTAATTAAAAATGCTAAAATTATACCTCCAATCCAACCGCCCATGTGAGCATAAATACCAACCTTATTATTTAGTAATTCTGATTTTGTAAGACTAGTGGCTACCATAACATTTATAATAAACATTTGAAAAAGCATGATTAAAAAAGAAAGATGCCATTCAAAAGGAATGGTTTGTTTGCCAGTACTTAATGACGCCCAAGTTGAAAATCTAAAAAATATTATTGGTTTTTCAAAACCATAAAGTTGATATGTCGAGGAACATAAAACTATTGCCAGACCACCTAATCCGGAAATTGCGCCTGAAGCGCCTAATGCATATTCTTCAACTCCGCGAGCAGCAATATAATGATAAATCACTTCACTATAAGCGCCAATAACACCGAAAATTATGTATGCTTCCACATAATTTACCGGCTTAAATCTTTTTTCAACCACAGATCCTATTACATACAAAGCCAACATATTACTTAGCAAGTGTTCTATATTAGCATGCAAAAAGATAGAGGAAATTATAGATAGAATTGATGGGTTATTGAGGTTAACAGCAAAACCTTTAATCAAATATATGGATAAATTTGATGTTAATAAATAAATTACCACATTTACACAAATAATCAAAATAGTTATAATAGGCATGATGAAATTGAAAATTGTAATTGAATTATGACTCTACCAAGTTGTTTTTATATTAAATATTATGAGAATAAAATCCTTATTTTTTATTTTATCTGGGCGAAAAGTACTACGTAATTTTTACCGTATGCTTTGGCACATTTCGGGCAAGTGGTGTATGAAAAATACAGTTTTTTTAATTCTTTTCCTTTGGCTTTGACTTGTTCCGTCATTTCTTTTGCCCACTTACCGGCATTCTGGTACGGTCCCTCAAAGACTTTTGTTAGAAATGTTCCCGAAAGTGCTGCCATCTTCGCACCGGGAACTTCTTTGTTAACATCAATATAAATATCCGCACCCCAAAGAGATTTTTCATCAGTTAACATTAACTGGTGCGGCGCTTTGGCATTTGCTTTGTCAATCAGTCCAAGATTTTTGACGATTTTATTTCCCATATTCAGGGGAATATGCAGAAAACTGGTAACATGGTCTTTTACAAAAACTTTATCTTTCCATGTGATTTCTTTGTCCTGCCACGGTTCAGGATTAAACGGCTCACAGCATCCGGTTGGTTTTACTGTCTGGCTGTTCATATTTTCCTCCTTTTTCGGGTAAAAAACTAAGGACGTCCCCGTTTTTATTTTATTACGAATTCGTTTGAATAAATTGAATGTTTTTCACAACTTTTTTGCAGGGTAGTGTAATGACAATCCGTCCAGTAAATAAATTTAATTCTGTATCGCCCTTTGCCTGTAAAAACCCGCCAGGAACGATGGTTTTTAACTAATATTGTCTGGTCCCAGTCAAAATATTTCCTTTCTTTAGGTTGAAAGTACATCATGAACGAATCAATTTTTACATTCATCCTTTTGCTGACCAGTAATGGTTCCCATGAGTTACCTGAAACATTCTTTTTCTCAATAAATACGCTGTCCCAACCCAGCCAAGGGTAGAAAGTCATTTCTTTTTTGAGTTCATTGGATACAATAATATTAATAGTTTCTTCTTGTCTGTAATACACCTTATCCGTTTTAATTATCGGGTTATCCTCCGCTTTCTTTTTGGATTTACACCCACCCACGCAAATTACACTTAAAACCAGTAATAATATTATTCTTCGTTTCATATTTTCACCCTAAAGTTTGAAAAGAAAATCTTGTATTATCATTTCAAAAATACTTCTATAAAAATTGTTCGAAAATGAGGGAACCAAATTTACGCCACCATAACCAGAACCATTCCCGATGTCCCTTACCAATTAACACTAACCTGTGCTGACAATATAGCAAAATATGTATTGTTGTATTTATTTTTAACGCGTAACAAATACTGGTAATCTAATCCAAATTGAAATGTTCTAAGAGCATAAATGTTGAAACCAATATTGGTAGTTGGAACAAATCCACTATAAGTCTTAGAATTACTACCGACAATTAAATCATTTATTTTATCTGTTGTAGCAATTGTTATTTCATTGTAAGTTATTCCTAACCCAACATATGGTGAAAAATTTGTATCATTAAAAAAATGATATTTACATAATATTGGATAAGAATAAAATATTTTTTCAGAATATTGATTACTCCATCCGCCATTTGTATCTTCAAAGTAACCCAATCCAACTCTAAAACCTAATCCAGATATTCCTTTATACTCATAATAACCTGCTCCTCCTTCACCACCTGCACTACCACCTGCCAAACTAAACATTGAGCCACCTGGAAATCCATACAATAAACCAGTTCCACCTATTTCACATGTTTTCATTCTATTCCCAGTATATTTTAACACATCATCTTTACTTGGTATTTTTTTGTTATACCTTCTCATTATTTTTCCAACCGAAGTAGTTTGCGAAACAGCTGTTATCGCGATTTTTGCAATTTTTTCATTCTCTTTATTATATACGTTGTACAACTGTCTGCTTCTAATACCATCTTCTTTTCCTTTATCTAAAGTTACCTCTTTACTATAATAACTATAATTTTGAACTTTTGCTATTTCATTAGGAGTTTCTTTTGCAAAATACGAACTAATACCAGAATAAAAAATCATAATCAATACTAACATTCCTATCATATCATTATTTTTCCAAAAATATTATTAAAACTAAAGAAGTCAAAGCGGTAGAATTGTTCTCATTATATTTTTTACTTTTTTTTTCTTATTATTTTTGTTGATCTATCCAGTCAAGAAGTTTATTTTCAAACTTACCGTCAAACATCTGGACACCGTGCTGGCTATTTTTACCTTCTAAAAAGGCATATTTTATATTGTTTCCATTGGCAATTTCTACCAATCTGCCGGAACTCTCATAAGCATACTTATCCAATGGGGACGCCGCAAACAAAATAGGTCTTTTTCCATATTCTTTCATAGCAAGTGCAGTCAATAATTCGGCATAATTCAATCCTGGTGATAGCAGGACTACAAACGGGATAAACTTATGGTTCGCTGAATATATAAGTGCGGCATTCGCTCCCAAACTTGCACCTATTAAAGCGATTGAGTCCTTTTTAATATTTCTTTTTTTGGTTAAATAATTTACTGCAACATCTACATCACCGATTATCTTGCTCCACTGAGAATCGGGACCGGGCATACCGAAATTTTGATAACTGATTTCCCCGCCGGATTCTGTTTTGGTGCTTTCACCGTGACCGCGAATATCAACTGCTAAATATCCATACCCGCGTTTAGATAATTTATCTGCAAAACCAAACCACTCGGACTTGCCGCTTCCAAGCCCATGTAAAAGTATAAATGTGAGTTTATTCCGGTCACCCGGTGAAACAAATTTCCCAACAAGCACAACCCCGTCTTTAGTTATCATCTCCGATTTCGGCTCGGAATCAGAAATTGGTTTTGAACAAGAAACAAGGGAAACAAAAAGAAAAGTTATTATAAAACCACCTTCAGTTTTAAATTTCATTTTTATAAACTCCTATTTACAGCAATTCAGAATTCAACCTCAAATGCAAGGCGACCGAAATCTTCGTAATTATTATCGAGTCCTGCAGAGTAACCTACTTTCGCTGTAACACCTTTTTGAAGTGCAAACCATACCTGTGGGATTAGCGATCCGGCATGGTCCTGTGTATCGTAGTGTAACTCCGTTCCAATTCGGACTAGTTCTGTCCAGTTATATCGTATACCGGCGGCAATGAGAAAGGCCGGAGTGCCAACATTGAAGCGAAGCTCCTCTGACATATTTAAAGTAAAATTGAGTTTTTCGCGAAAATCCTTAGAAAGTACTACCCGTGGCTCAATACCTGAGGTTATGTCTCCGGTCTTGTTTCGCTCCCAATTCAGCTCTCCAGATATTGCAATGTCTACGGGAAGAGCATTCTCTTCCGCGAAACGGTAGCGTGATTCGATTCTGCCTCCATCGAATGTCGTCGCATCTCCGATTGCACTCTTAATAGTACCCCTGCCATCTACCATCCAGTGGTCAGTGATTCCCCACTCAACCGCTGCGTGGTGACGAAGAAAGTTGTTTGCGTTTTGACGGTTATTACCGTAGTCAAACCAGTATTCGGTCTCCACCTCAGCTCTCTCAAGGGTTAGATATACAAGTGTCTCATCCAGATAGTCGTCTCGATGGGCATATGCCTTGTCAACTGATAATATTAATAATAAGAGAACAACTCCACGCACCCATCTTGGCTTACAGGATACATTCCACATGATATTAGCTCCTCATATTCGTTTCTTTTCAATTTATATATTAAATTACTCATTCCTCTTAAAACCAATAATAATATTATCGCTCATTCAAAAATATAAAAAAGAGATTTTACTTTTGTCCGCCGTATACTGCAAAATTAAATTGTTTCCAAATGGCATCAACATCTTTAAAACCTGTTTTGTTTAACAGTTCAAGTTCAGTAATCAGCTTGCATGGTCTATCTTCCTGTTTATGTTTTAAAAATATAGCTTTAATTTGCTGCTCATTCCAATTGCGGCGTAAGAATTCTTCCCATCTGGACAAATACATTTTTTGCAGATGCGGATTTGAGCCGAGTACAAAGTCTGCAGTATAAAAAACTCCATTTTGTTTAAGCGAATTATAAATTTTCTTGTAAAATTTATATTTATCTTTTTCTTCAATGTGATGTAAAACAAGCGATGAAATTATAACGTCATATTTTGGAGAATAATCAAACTTCGTGATATCTACGCACCAATATTTCACATTTTTATATTTTTTTAGCTTGTTTTTAGCCATTTCGAGCATACTCTTGGCAATATCTACACAAGTAACATTAGCATTAGGGTATCTTTTTAACAGTGCTTTCGTAATATTTCCGGTCCCGCAACCCAAGTCTACAACATTTATTCTGCTATTTTTCTCAAAAGGAATCGCGGACACTAATATATCTACGACATCTATATAATGAGGTGCAACCTTAAAGAACATCTTATCAAATTCCTTTGCCTCTTTCTCAAAATGTTCTTTTATCTGTTTTATTCTTGTTCCTGAGTTTGCCATTGTCATGCCTCTATATATGTAATATTCGTGTCACTATTTACTGTTTGTTATTGTGTGCGTGGTTTTTAAACGCCTATCGTTAAATTTTCTTGCCTCTTCTTTCACCTAAAATAAAAACCCATACGATAATCAAGGGAAGTAAGAGAGGCAACAAAAACGGAAACAAAACAACGGAAAGAATGACACCGACCAACACGATGAAACCTAAAAACAATAGACTTGCCCCAGCCAAGACAAATGTCAGCAAAATCGCCACACAAAATAGAACCACTATGGCAACAAGAAGACCCCAGGCACTTACAACTGCTTTCATTGGACTAGAAAGCTCTTGCCCGTTCACCACTACTGAGACATTACTCGATTGGATGAGTCCCCAAACCAGCAAGCCAAACAATAAAATACAGAGTACCATTACAACTTTCTTCATTTGTCCCCCTTTCATTAGAATATTTACGACACGACCTTAATAAACTGGCTTGGGAAGATAACATTTGTTTTTTATTCCCAATTCCCATTAAAGATTTTTGTTGAATTATATAGAAATTAAAATATCAGAACTGTCCCAGTTACATTTTATTTATTGGAATAGAATGAAATAATTAATACCAATACAACAAGGAAACTATATGAAATAAGGTTTGTTCGCAATGTAGCGTTTCTAATAAGTGATTTTTCAAAATCCTTCATCATTTGTTTTGCTACGGTATATTTTAAAAACCATGAAGCGAAAAAACATTGAATAAGTGAAACAAGGACAGTGATAGGAACTATCCCACAAGAAGAAAACTGTTCAGGTTCAAGCGTCGCAGTTCCAAAAGTGAAAAAAAATATCTTACTCAAAAAATTTGATGAATTTAAGTTTATGTGAAGCATTTCTAATGGAACGGCAATCAAAATTGCAAGTCCAAGTAAGATTATAAAAACGATAGGAATACTAAGAAGCGCTGAAACAAGATTTGCAAGACTCATTATTTTTAGCGAACGCCAAAATAAAATATTGATAAAGTGACGAAATGCCCAAGATTCAATAAAAATTATCGGTATTAAACTTAAAATCATGCTAGGCATTATAATGGTTATCATTGGAATCCCATCACTAGCTGATGCCGAGGCAGTAAAATTAAAAACTATACTGGAAGTTAGGAAAGAAACATATAAAAGAGTGGTCTTATTTATTTTCATATTTTAAAGTGTTGTTTCCTGCTCAAATGGAGTAATCACACAACATCTAAAAATGCAAGATTTATTACAAAAGTCTTTACTTTAAGTTGATTATAGCAAATTGTAAAAGATATTTAAATAATTGGGTGCTATCTTTTACAATCAAATTGTAATTGAATATTGTCTGTTGCGTCTGGTACCAATGCGTATGATTCTTTTTGTTTTTAGTAACGGATTTAACATCTTGTAAACACCCTGACGGGTAATACGAAGTTCTGTTGTAAGTTGTTTCATTGTTTTTGGACCATCTTGTGCCAACATTACAAGCAATTTATTTTGTGTTTCTGAAAGTGAAGGTAGTTTTTTTGCCGTCACCTGTGCCGATATAAGACGATTATACGCCCGCTCAAGCCCTTCGGCTGTAATATCGCATATATATTCCAGCCAGTTAGCTAAACCACCGGGTTTTCTTGCGTTGTTTAATTGTTGATAGTAGAATTGTCTGTTTTCCAATAAAATATCGTCAAGTGTAAAAACGTGCAAAGTATCAAATCCGCGGCGATATAATTCCCAACTGGCTAATGCTCTGGCTACTCTGCCGTTGCCGTCACGGAACGGGTGTATGGTTGCAATTTCAAAATGGGCAATCGCTGAACATAAGACTGGATGGTATTGGTGGCTTTTGTTATTTAACCATTCTAAAAACTCTTTCATTAAATACGGCACTTTTTCAGATGATGGTGGTGTATGGTCCCCGACATATACTTGAACTTTCCTGTATTTACCTACAGGACCGCCGGCAACTGCTTTTTCACCGATAATTTTGTGCAAGGTAAAAATGTTGTTTTCTGTAATAACTTTTGTATTTTCTTTTTCTCTTATCCATCGAACAACATCCAGATAATTTTTAACCATTTGTATATGAAGTTCCGGTTTTCGTGGTCTTTCACCATCAGATACTTGCTTGACTTCTTGCGGTGTTAATGTGCTTCCTTCAATTGTTGTTGAAGCATATGCCATTATTATAGCCGATTCTTTCTGGACTACGGGAACGAATATTCCTTTTGCTGAACTACCTGCGATTTTTCCTTGCAGATAATCAATCTCCGATAATGTTTTCATTACTCTTGGTCTAATTTCAATATTATTTAACATGTTGATTGATTCTCCTTATGACAACCAGATGACAACTATAGTTTACATATAGTTTTGAAGAAAGTCAAGTACTTTTTGATTTGGTTGGAGATTGTTTATATTAGTCAAGCAATCTCGACAACTACATAACATCAGATAAACAACTTCAGAGATTCCCGTTTTCCAGACTGTGTCATAACCCACGATTTGTCATTGCGAGAGCCAATTTATTGGCTCGTGGCAATCCCTTCTTCTACGAGATACATTTTATGAGATTGCTTCGCTAACGCTCGCAATGACATTGCGACACAGTCTGTTCACAGGAATGACAGACTTTCTAATAATTAGGGTCTGCGAATACATTAAATGCATTTAGATTCCCGATGTAAGCGTTCGGGAATGACAAAATCAGCTTTTGACTGAATCTTTGGCAGATAATTATAAAGGATATTTACTCGTTTTGCGATTAAAGTGAATTATGTTTTTATTTTCAGGGTGAAAAACAGGTTTGTTAAGGCAATGAGTGCGCCTAATAAAAAGATGTATTCGTATCCGTATAATTTCCAGATAATGCCGCCGGTAAGTGCTACTGTTATTGAAAATATATGGTCAATTGATACACCCATGGTCAGCGTTGATGTTAATTCCTGCGGGTCAACAATTATTTTTTTAAGATACGTGGCTCTCGCCATGGTTACGGACATTAAAAGCTGGTCGGCTACATAACATGCGGATGTTATTATCAATGCAATATTTACCGAAAACATCTTTTTAGAAAACCCGTATCCTAAACATACAAAAATCAGTACAATGGCTTCGCCTGCAAGTATTGTTTTTTCTCCGTATTTATCTATTGCATGCCCTAGTAACGGCTTGAATATTATTCCGATAATTCCCCCGATTGTCAGAAGCGTTGCAATTGCCTGAGTTTTTTGCATGAAAATAGTAATAAGAACCCAAGGTGCAAAAGTAAGAAAAAGTTGTTTTCTTGTTCCATAAAGTATGGATAGTATATAAAAAAGTTTATATTCTTTTCTGAATTTGAATTTTGTCTTAAGCGGGACCGGTTTATTTTTTCTCATTGAATATATAAACAACGCTCCCGCAAGAAAACAGAGTGCCGATATTATAAATGCTATGGTAAAATTGAGCCTAAAATATTTAAATCCGACAAATATGAAAAAACTTCCTGCAATTGCTGCAAAATTTCCTGCTCCCTGGAGCTGGCCCAGTCTTCTTCCTGTTTTGCCTTCACCGGCAAGTTCCATTCCTACGTCGGAAACAAGCGGCAGGAAAAGATGTTGTCCTAAACTGTATATAAACAGCCAGACAAGCATTATTGAATAATTGAATGCCAAAAGTCCTATAAAGAAAACTCCTAAAGCTGCAAGAAATTGTGATAGTGCGGCGAGTGTTCTGTTACACATAAAGAAAAAAAGAGCAGAGACGAAAATAACTATCAGTCCCGGTATTTCTCTGGGTAATTCAAGGAAAGTTCTTTGCCAGCTTGTTATGTGAAATCGCTCGTTAAGAAAATTGTTGAAGGTGGAATCAACTATACTCTGTGCAAATCCAATACAGATGACTGCAAATATAAAAAGCAGGAAATCGCGCGGGATTGATTTTAAAATGGTTTTCATAGTAGATAACTAATACTAGCTAAGAACGCAGAGCTTTGCTCTGCAGCTACGAAATATGGACGTTTCACAACAAATATATAACATCAGCAGACCAAGGGTCTGCGACTACAGAACACCAGGGAACAAAAGCGGCACCGCAAGGCGGTGCGGCTACGGAAAACATTGCCTAAACGTCAAAAATTATTTGGGTTTGGAAACCAATTAGCGTTTTATCTATTTTCAAGTTGTGGTATGTGGCGGCTTTGATGTCGTGTAGAATTTCATGTTTGGAAATTTTTTCACCTGAAACATTCGCATTTAGATGGGTTTTGGTTATTTTGGAGATTTTAAAATCTTTGAAAAGTAATTTCTTAACAGCGTAATAATACTGGAGTTCGTTTAGAAAAGCTACCAGAAGTTCTTCGTAATTATTTGACTTAATTGAAACGGATATTGAAATTTTCTTCTGTACTTTTTTAAGAGGGGTAATCAACGAAAACATCCCAAAAGCAGCATTCTCAAAAAGTTTCTTTATTGTTTTCCCGGTTACAATAATGCCAACGTCTGCTGTATGATTGATAATTTTAAATCTATTTATCTTTACCTTTTTCTTTTTCTTTATCGTTATCGGTGTCATCTTCTTTTGCTGCATATGTAATGGATGCCAGCTTATCGCCTTCACCAAGACGGATGAGCCGTACGCCCTGCGTATTTCGTCCTATAACGGAAATACCTTTGACCGCCATTCTTATCATTATACCTTGCTGTGTCATCAGCATAATGTCGTTATCATCTTTAACATTTTTTATACCGATTACATTTCCGTTTCTATCCGTTGTTTTTATATTAATAACGCCTTTACCGCCGCGGGATTGTACGCGATAGTCGTCAATTTCTGTTCTTTTCCCATAACCGTTTTCTGTCGCGATTAAGACCGTGTCTTTCGGCATGACTGTTTCCATACCTATAACATCGTCACCTTTATTCAGACGAATTCCACGCACGCCTTTGCCGCTCCTGCCGATACATCTCACATCATCTTCGTTGAACCTGATAGCAAGCCCTTCTTTTGTCGCAATAACTATCTCGCTTTTGCCTTCAGTATGTTTTACATCAATCAGGGAATCGCCATCCTCAAGATTTATGGCAATAATACCTGACTTCCTGATGTTTGAGTATTCTGAAAGTTCTGTTTTCTTGATTGTCCCGTTTTTTGTCGCCATTAAAAGATAAGTCGCCTTTTCTTTTTCAAACGATTTTATCGGGATTGATGCCGTAATTTTTTCTTCAGCAGTAGAAAGCTGGACAAGATTAATTATCGCTTTGCCTTTGGAAGTTCTGGTCGCTTCCGGAATTTCGTAAACTCTTATCCAGTAAACACGCCCTCTGTTAGTGAAAAGGAGCATATAAGAATGTGTTGAAGTGACGAACATATCTTCAACAAAATCCTCATCGCGTGTAGTCATACCGGTAACGCCTCTGCCGCCACGGTTTTGTGTCTTATATGTCGTTGTCGGCATTCGTTTAATATAACCGGCATGCGAAATCGATACAACAACGTCTTCTTCCTGTATTAAATCATCCATGTCTAAGTCAACGGCGTTTGCTAATATTTTCGTTCTTCTATCGTCTCCGTATTTTTCCTTTAATTCTGCAAGTTCCTGTTTAATTATTGTAAGGACTTTCTTCGGGTCGGATAAAATTGATTTTAACCGTTCTATTGTTTTTATAAGGTCAAGGTATTCTGCATCAATTTTTTCCCGTTCCAGTCCGGTCAGTTGTACAAGTTTCATATCCAAAATCGCCTGTGCCTGGATTTTTGATAATTTAAACTCTTCCATCAGGTGGGTTCTTGCAGTATCGGCATCTTTTGATTCTCTTATTAATTTTACGATTTTATTAAGATTGTCTAACGCGATTTTAAGTCCTTCTAATATATGTGCTCGAGCTTCAGCTTTGGCAAGTTCAAATTTTGTGCGGCGAACAATTATTATTTTCCTGTGTTCAATATACTGGTAAAGCATTTCTTTTATATTGAGTACTTTAGGACGGTTGTTGATAAGCGACAGCATTATCACGCCAAAAGACGATTCCATCTGGGTATGTTTGAAGAGCTGGTTCAGGACAACCTGCGGGTTGCCGTCACGCTTTACTTCAATTACTAAACGCATACCTTCCCTGTCGGATTCGTCTCTTATGTCGGATATATCTTCAATTTTTTTATCTTTTACAAGGTCGGCTATTGTTTCTATAAGTACTGCTTTATTTACCTGGTATGGAAGTTCATTGACAATTATTGCCGTCTTCCCGCTTTTTATATCCTCTATTTCTGCTACTGCCCTGATTCTTATTGAACCCCGCCCTGTTGCAAAATAATCCTTTATTCCCTGCTTACCGAAAATAATACCGCCTGTCGGGAAATCCGGTCCTTTTATAATTTTGGAAAGTTCCGGAATATCTATTTCAGGATTTTCAATAACTGCGGATATACCATCACAGACTTCTGTTAGATTATGCGGCGGAATATTTGTTGCCATACCAACCGCAATACCGGATGAGCCGTTTAATAAAAGATTTGGAAGTCTGGCTGGCAATAGAAGCGGTTCTGTAAGCGAACCGTCATAATTAGGTCCGAAATCAACTGTATTTTTATCAAGATCGCCAAGCAGTTCTTCTGCAATCGGAGCGAGCCGGACTTCCGTATAACGCATTGCAGCCGGCGGGTCCCCGTCAACACTACCAAAATTTCCCTGACCTTCTACAAGCGGGTAACGGAGCGAGAAATACTGCGCCATTCTGACCATCGCATCATATACTGACATGTCCCCGTGCGGGTGATATTTACCTAAACAGTCTCCAACGACGCGGGCTGATTTCTTGTATGCTGTGTTATGTTTCAAACCCATTTCTTTCATCGTATAAAGTATACGACGATGAACGGGTTTTAAGCCATCTCTGACATCAGGCAAAGCACGACCGACAATAACGGACATCGAGTAATCAATATAAGATGTTTTCATCTCATCTTCAATATTGCGCGAGACTACCCTGTCCATATTAATCTGCTGCGGTATCGGTTCTGGTTTTTCCTGTTTTGGTTTCTCTGGTTTCTCTTTTTCTTCGTCTTTTTCTTTCTCAGCCATAAATTAAAGTCCCTTTTTTAAAAATTAAGTCAGCCTATAAATTGTGGCGGTCAACGACAATTTATTCGGCACCGCAAGGTGGTGCAGCTACAATAATCTGTCGCATAGCAATCCTGCCTCGTGACAAGGCGGGCGCCCGCTACGAACTATGCTTGCCCGCCATCGGTTTAGTGGCGGGACCTACCTACTATCTACTATCCCCTATTACCTGTCCTTAAATATCCAGATTCTTTACTTCGTGGGCGTGCTGTTCTATGAACAAACGGCGCGGTTCTACTTTGTCGCCCATTAGAGTTGTAAATATCTTATCGGCTTCTATTGCGTCTTCCAATTTTACTTGTAAGAGTTTCCTGTTTTTTGGGTCCATCGTAGTTTCCCACAACTGTGAAGGGTTCATTTCTCCAAGTCCTTTATACCGTTGTATAGATGTCCCTTTCCTGCCCAGTTCCATTACCGTATCAATCAACTGCCTGAAATTTTTTACATCTATATCTTCATTATTTGAATTTATTCTATATAACGGTTTTCCTCCGCCGTTGCCATAATCATCCAACTCTACATTTTCTGATTCCAGCTTCTTGACTACAAGGTCTAATTTTACAAGTTCCCAAAGATCTTTTACTTCGGTTCCAAGTTCTTCCTCGCTAATTTCAAGCGGTAATTCGCCGGCTGTTGCAAGTTTTTCAGTCATTTTTTCTTTTTTCTTCTTTAAATATTCCGCTTTAAAGTTTTTCCACTCTTTATCAGTATAAATATATTCGGGTTTATCTTCTGTTTCAACTTTGTAAAGCGGCATTTTTTCTTTTTTCTTAAATGCCAGATAATCATCCCAGGTGACGCCTTTCCTTATTAGTTTTTTAATGAGTGTTTCAAATTCAATAAGATTTTTCAGTATTCCTGAAAGTTTTTTAGAATCATATTCCTTTGAAGCTTTGCCCTTTTCAAGTTTAAATATTTTTAAGTTACTAATCCCTTCTTCTAAAAGCATACTTTCAAGTTTTTCTTCTGTTTCAACATAAATCTCTTTTTTATTTTTTTTCACCTTAAAAAGCGGCGGCTGTGCAATAAACACGTTGCCGTTTTGAATAAGCTGGGTCATCTGGCGGTAGAAAAATGTTAAAAGCAGCGTTCTGATATGAGCTCCGTCAACATCGGCATCGGTCATAATGATTACCTTGTGATACCTGAGATTGCTTATATCAAAATCCTCCTGCCCGATTCCCGCGCCAAGTGCAGTAATAAGCGTTCTTATTTCGTCATTGGCTAGCATTTTGTTAATTCGTGATTTTTCAACATTTAAAATTTTTCCTTTTAACGGAAGTATCGCCTGAAACTTTCTGTCACGTCCCTGTTTTGCAGAACCGCCTGCGCTGTCTCCTTCAACTATATAAATCTCGCATTTTGCAGCGTCCCGTTCCTGGCAATCGGCAAGTTTCCCGGGTAAAGACCCGCTATCCAGTGCGCCTTTTCTTCTTGTAAGCTCTCTTGCCTTTCTCGCTGCTTCTCTCGCCTCGGCAGCGACAACTGCTTTCTCCGTAATTTTATTCGCGACAGTCGGATTCTCTTCCAGAAAAGTTGAAAGCGCGTCACCGACTATTGATTTCATAATTCCTTCAACTTCATTGTTTCCTAATTTAGTTTTTGTCTGTCCTTCAAACTGCGGGTCGGGAATTTTTACCGAAATAACAGCAGTCAGTCCTTCACGAACATCTTCACCGGAAAGCGATACGTTTTTATCCTTAATCAGTTCTTTATTTTTTATATAGTCATTTATGACCCTGGTTAACGCCGAGCGGAACCCGGCAAGATGCGTGCCGCCTTCGTGTGTATTTATGTTATTTGCAAACGAAATAACATTTTCTGAATAACTGTCGCTATACTGGACTGCGACTTCAGCCGTTATCCCGTCTTTTTCCTTCATAAAATATATGGGGTCGGCATGCAGCGGGCTTTTGTTCATATTAAGATATTTTACAAATTGGACAATCCCGCCTTCATAAAAAAAGGTATGTTCTTTGTCTTCTCTTTCATCTATAATGGTAATTCTTGTTCCGGCATTTAAAAATGCAAGTTCGCGTAACCGACTGGATAATGTATCAAACGAATATTCTCTGGTAATAGAAAAAATTTCTTTGTCCGGCTTAAATGTAATTTTTGTGCCGATATCATCACTATTGCCTTTGACTTTCAGCGGTGCATCTGTCTTGCCTCTTAAATATTTCTGGTAGTAAATTTTGCCGTTCCTGTAGACCTCTGCTTCAAGATATTCAGAAAGTGCATTAACAACAGAAACGCCTACACCATGAAGCCCACCGGAAACTTTATATGAATCATGGTCAAATTTTCCGCCTGCGTGCAATTTTGTCATCACAATTTCTAACGCTGACATATTTTTATACTTCGGGTGCGGTTCAACGGGAATGCCGCGCCCGTCATCTGTTACAGAAACGGAATTATCATCGTGAATAACTACTTCTATCGTTTTACAAAAACCCGCAAGCACTTCATCAATAGCATTGTCTACAACTTCATAAACAAGATGATGGAGCCCTTCTGCCCCTGTTGAGCCGATATACATTGCAGGTCTTTTGCGGACGGCATCCAATCCTTCTAAAACTTGAATGTTAGACGCGCCATACTGTTCTGAATCTTTTTCTTTTGACATACTAAATTTTACTCCTGTATAATTTTAAGATTTTTTATTTTTTCATCGCCTAAAAAAGAATTAATCGCTTTTATTATTTTTCTTCTCATTAACATAATTTCATTTTTTATTACCGGGGATTTTACTAATATAATTACCGTATCTTTTGAACATTTTATAAGTTGAGCGTGCCTGGAAATTTTTGGACCTACAAATCCATCAAAAAATACTCTTAACGCATATCCGTCCGGATTAAAAGAACTCTTACTTAAAAACTTATCAACGCAGGCAGATATATGAACTACTTTTCCTTTTCTCACAAAATCACCCTCACTCCTATCTACCGTTAGGCAGGTTCGTTCGGGAACGCAAATGGTCGCTAATCTAACTCGAATTATTTTATCGCAAATTAAGCAAAGCTTTGCTTTGCAGCTACAAACCGGTTGATATTGTAGCCGCGGAGCGTTAGCTCTGCTAAACATTGAAATTCCTGTACATCAAGTTAGGCTTGCCGAAGGTCTGGCGACTACTACAAAATTATAATTAAATTGTAGTTTCACGCTCTCGGCGTGATAACATTGAAATTCTTATGTGTCATTCCAGAGTGTTTTAATCGGGAATCTTTGATTATTTCTTTATTCCAGCCGCATGGGCATAATTATATATAGATAATTTGGATCGTTAGCTGGCCTTAAAACACCGGGACTGACAGGTGTTGTAAATTCAAATATAACTTCATCGCTTTCGGCAACTTTTAACATATCTACTACATAATTTGGATTGTATGCAACATTGAACGGCTCGCCTTTGTAATCCGTTTCTATTTCATCATTACCTTCGCCCCGTCCCTGTTCCATTGAATATAACAGGATTTTTCCTTTATTTACAGAATATTTAATTGATGAAGTTCTGCCTGATGAAATAAGTGAGATTCTGTCTGTTGCGTCCAGAAGTTCCTTTGTATTTATTTTAATACTTCCTTTTTTCTCTTTTGGTATTACCTGATCGTAATTCGGGAAATGCCCGTCAATAATCCGGGAACGTAATATTGTATCGCCAATTTTAAATCCGACCTGGTTGTCAAACGCACCTATCTCCATTTCTTCACTTGAGGTATTTGATATAATTTTTAAGAGTTCTTCTACCGCTTTTGACGGAATTATAAAAGTAAATGAAAGCTTTTTATCAACAACGTTGTCTTTTGATATAAATGCTAACCGTTTGCCGTCTGTGGCAATCATCATTACCTTTCCTTTCTCTACAACAAAACAAACGCCGTTTAAAACGTACCTTGTTTCATCGGTTGATATGGCGAATTTTGTTTTAGTAATGATCTCTTTTACGATTGCTGTGCTGATTTGAAATGTTTTCCCGCCTTCAAAATCAATTGCAACCGGAAACTCTGTTTTTGGAATACCAACAATTGTAAATTTTGTCTTTCCTGCTTTTATAAGAACCTTTCCCTGGTCTTCAATAGTAATTTCAATTTCTTTATTATCAACCTTTCTTATAATGTCTGCAATTAATTTACCCGGAAGCGTTATTCCGCCTTCTTTTAATACTTGTGCTTTAATTATTGTTTTTGCTGCTACTTCTAAATCTGTTGCTGCAAGTATAAGCTGACTATCTTTAGCATCAAAAAGCAAATTTGAAAGTAATGGCAGCGTACTTCTTTGTGATACTGCTCCTGAAACAATCCCTATTCCTTTTAATAATTCATCCTTCATACAAATAACTTTCATCTTTGTTCCTCCTTTTTATTTGTTTTATTATGTTATTAATTTATCATAATAACCATCATAAGGGCTGTTAATATGTTAGTTATTTTTTTATTTGGTGTTTTCCCTTCTATAATTACTGGTTTTCAGATATTTATTAATGTTAGTTAATAGGTTGATAACTTAAGAAGTTAGTCGCATAACCAAATAAAAGCAAATTTTTTTGTACTTACTAACTATATTTAAAAATTACTAACATTTATCGAATAAGTATTTATTAGCACCGCAAGGCGGTGCGGCTACGAGATTTAATTCTATTACGATATTCATTTTTACTTAATATTCCTGATATCCTGGATTATTTTAGCGATATCTGATGAAAAAATCGGATCCTTTATTATAGCTTTTTCTACTCTATCATATGAATAAAGAACTGTTGTGTGGTCTCTGCCGCCAAAAGATTCACCAATTTCAATTGTTGAAAGTTCAGTAAGTTTTCTTGCAAGATACATTGCTATTTGTCTTGGGTGTGCAATGGCGTCTGTTCTTTTTTTACTTTTCAAATCTTTTATATCTAATGAGAAATGTTTTGAAACGATTTTTTGTATTTTTTCTATTGTTATTGGAGCATCTTCAATAGGACCTTTTATAATATCTTTAAGTATGGCTTGTGTCTTGTCAATAGTAACTTGACTTCCGGTAAGGTATGCGTGCGCGACTATTTTTATTAGAGCACCTTCTAATTCCCGGATATTTGCTTTTATATTTGAAGCAATGAAAAGGATAACATCTTCAGGCACGTGAATCCGCTCGTCAACTACTTTGCTTTTTAATATAGCTATCCTTGTTTCTAAATCGGGCGGAAGTATATCTGCAACCAAACCCCACTCAAATCTGCTTTTAAGCCGGTCCTGGAGCGTAATAATTTCTTTTGGCGCAGAGTCGGCTGACAGAACAATTTGTTTGCCGGAATCGTAAAGTGCATTAAATGTATGATGAAAAACTTCCTGAATTTGTTCTCCTTTACCGAGGAATTGAATGTCATCAATAAGAAGAGCATCAAGTGAACGATATTTTTGGTGAAACTGGGGCATTGTGCGATTTGGAATTGAAGAAATCATTTCATTGGCAAATTTTTCACAAGTGATATAAAGTATTTTTGCATAGGGATTTTTTTGTTTCATTTTATGCCCTATTGCATGGAAAAGATGTGTTTTACCAAGACCAACACCGCCATATATAAAAAGAGGATTATATGCTTTTCCTGGGTCATCTGCTACTGCAAGTGCTGCTGCCTGGGCAAATTTATTTGAACTGCCTACAATGAATTTATCAAATGTATATTTAGGATTAAACTGGGTATCTGAAAAAATTGTTTCTTCCTGGGCAAGAGGTATCGGTTCAATAGTTTGCTCAGTTCTTTTTAAAAATTCGTCGAGATTTTGCATTACGGTATAATCAATTTTAATAGATGAGCCAAGTTGTTTAGAAAGTTCTTTTTCAATTTTTTCCTGGATATTTCCTTTGAGCCAATCCACGAAAAATTTATTAGGTACTTCAATTGTGAATGCGGTTTCGTTAACTGAAACCGGTTTGGCAGGTTTTACCCACAGCTCAAAAGATTTTTCAGGAAGAGTCTTCTTAATAACTTCCAGACAGTTTTCCCACAATTCTTGCGGAGATTTGCTCATTATTTATTCCTTAAATAAAGTTATTAACATAGTTACTAACAATTGTGCATAACTTATTAGTAGTTCTTTTAGGTGTTTAGTTTTACCATATTTTATCAGGGAGTCTTACTTTTTAGCGAAACAAATATGTTTTGTTTTTGTATTATATTAAATGTTCAACAAGAAGTCAAGAGAAAAAATTTTAATAAATAAAAAATTTTCTTGACAAATATATTTAATTTTTGTAAAATGATATTTATGAAACAACAAGCACTTGTTATAGTAAAACCAGATGGTCTAAAAAAATCTTTAACCGGAAGTATCCTCATAAAACTTTCGGAGGCAAAGCTTGAAATTATAGGAGCAAAAGTTGTAAGCCCGAGCAGAGAACTTGCCGAAAAACACTATGCCCACATGAAGGATAAACCGTTTTTTGGAGAACTTGTCCAGTACATTTGCGGGGAAATACACAAAACCAAAAGAGTATTAGTTCTTTTATATGAGGGAGAAAATGCTATTGGAAAACTACGAGAAATAGCAGGCGCTACAAATCCTGAAGAAGCCGAACCGACAACAATACGTGGAGCATACGGCCGGATAACAACAAAAGGCGTTTATGAGAACGTTTTACACGTTTCAAGTTCTGATGATGAAGCCGAGCGAGAAATAAAACTATGGTTTTCGCCTTCCGAAGTTGTAAATGAAATCTACCCTACCAAAGAAGTCGTAAAAGAAAAGATTAAAGTGAAAGAATGGGCATAAAAAGATAGAATCGTAGAGTCAAAATGTCGTGGGATAGCGGGATTGTGGGATAGCAGAGTTGTAGCATTTGACTTTGATGCATCAATAAAGATATTAATTACAAAACAAAATCAGAACAAGATTGTTTTTTAAAACAATCTTATTTTTTTTTGCCGAGTATTCTAAATACTTTTGTACTACAAGCGGGACAGACACCTTGTAACGCTCTTCTGCCGCCCTTCATTTCAATTTCTTTTGCATCCTTAATTTCCACCTGCTTCTTACATTTCATACATCTTCCTTCTGCCATTTGAGTACCCTCCTTATAAAATTGTGTAATGTGAAATGTGTTATGTGTTATGTGAAACAAGAAACAAGAAGTAAGATTAGAATATAATCTTGAATCTTAGATCTTTAATTCCTTCCATTAGCATCTGCAATTATAACAATTATTTTATTTTTTTACAAGCTTAGATTTTTGGTGTAAAATGTTAACTATACGATTTAAATCTTCCAAAGAGTAACAGGAGATTATAATTTTACCTTTTTTACCCCTGTATTTTATCTCAACTTTTGTTCCGAGAATCTTCTGTAAGTCTTCCTCAACTGTTGTTATGTTTGCATCTTTTTTCAAAGTACTTTTTTTTGATTTTTGCGAAATTTTTTCAACATCCCTAACAGTTAATTGCTGGGCTATAATTTTCTCTAATAATAACCGTTGTTTTAACGGGTCGTCAATTGACGCGATTGCTCTTGCATGACCTTCTGTAATTTTACCTTCAGAAATAGCGTCCTGAATCTGTTTTGGTAGCGAAAGAAGCCGTATTATATTTGCAACCGTAGAACGGGATTTGCCGAGAGTTTTCGCTAAATCCTCTTGAGTCAGGTTAAATTCAGCCATCAATCTTTTATAACCTTTTGCTTCTTCTACGGGGTTCAAATCTTTTCGTTGAAGGTTCTCAATTAATGAAAGGACAAAGCTTTCTTTTTCAGAAAGAGTTTTTATTATAGCCGGAATTTCAGAAAGTCCGGCAAGCATAGAAGCTCTCCACCGCCTTTCACCTGCAACCAGCTCGTATGTCCCGTCTTTTCGTTTTGCTGAAACAATTATCGGCTGGGCAAGACCATGTTCCATAATAGAATCTGCCAAATTTTTAAGACCTGCCTCATCAAACTTTTCTCTTGCCTGGTATCTGTTAGGTTTAATTTTGTTTACAGGTATTTTTAGAGTACCTTCACCTTCTGCTGATGTGGAAGAAGAAAGAGCATTGCCGATTTCCGGTATCAATGCTTCCAACCCTTTCCCTAATGCTTTCCTCATAAAGTTCCCCCATTGTATAACACGAAGCAAGAAAAAAGATGCAAGATACAAGATTTAAGAAGTAAGATTAGATTAAAATCTTCAATCTTGAATCTTAAATCATTTTTTTTCTTTTTCAGATTCTTTATCAATCATTTCCTTGGCAAGATTTAAGTACGCTTCTGTTCCCCGTGAATGTTTGTCATAAAGTATAACAGGCTTCCCGAATCCCGGTGCTTCTGCTAAGCGAACATTTCTGGGAATGATTGTTTTATAAACTTTATCACCAAAATATTTTTTGATTTCTTCTATTACCTGGCCCGAAAGATTTAACCGTGCATCATACATAGTTAATAAAACACCTTCAACATAAAGTTGGTGGTTCAATGTTTTTTTAATTGCTTCGACGAGTTTAAGCAGCTGACCAAGTCCTTCCAAAGCATAATATTCACATTGAATCGGTATAATTACGGAATTTGCGACACAGAACGCATTAACAGTTAATAATCCCAACGATGGCGGGCAGTCAATAATTATATAGTCATAAACACTCTGAAACTTAGATAAAGCGTTTTTCAGACGGGTTTCACGGGACAACATATTTACTAATTCCACTTCTGCACCAACCAGGTCTAATCCTGAAGGTACAATCTCGCACCATTCGACATCAGTCGGTAAAATGGTGTCTTCTAATAAGCTATCGTCAATTAGTACATTATATATGCTGGAGGTGACTTCATCTTTTTTAATACCAAACCCGCTTGTTGCATTTGCTTGCGGATCCAAATCAATAAGAAGAGTTTCATAGTTAAGTGAGGCAAGAGATGCAGATAGATTTATCGCAGTAGTAGTTTTTCCTACTCCACCTTTTTGATTAGCAATAGCAATTACTTTACTCATAATATTTTGATGGTAAAAATGACACTGTAACAGATTTTCTTACGGTTTTTAGTTTTCTGATGATTACGCCGGATGATTTGAACATCAATTTAGAAGCTTTGACTACATCAGTATGTGAATACTTGTCTGATAAATATACCACTTCTTTGATTCCTGATTGTATTATAGCTTTTGCGCATTCGTTACAAGGAAATAACGCGGTATAAAGAATGCATCCTAAAAGATTTCTACCTGTACTGTTAAGGATTGCATTGAGTTCCGCATGACATATATACGGATACTTTGTATCTAAAAATTTTCCGCCGTTGTTCCAGGGAAACTTATCGTCGGAACATCCGGCCGGGAACCCGTTATATCCTACGCCGACAATTTTTTTCTGGGAGTTTACTATACATGCCCCGACTTGTGTGTTTGGGTCTTTGCTTCTATTAGCAGAAAGCAAAGATACACCCATAAAATATTCATCCCAGGATATATAATCAGTTCTTTTAAGTGTTTTTTTAGACATTTGTTTTCCACCTGTCATACTTCATAAAGGCGTTATACATTATTTGCTTTTTGTTCGTACCGTTTACACCGATTGCCCTGTCATCCCCATAATCGGATAAAATGAACCCGCCATTTTTTGTACCCCATTTGGTAAGTAGTTCTTTAGCTTCTGCTTCAATTTCTTCATTTGATTTAAACGGCAGAGTGTGTTGTATATCACAAAGGGATGAGAAACAAATTTTACCGGCAAATTTTTTACCGATTTCGTTTATTCCGTTTGTGAGCGGCTGCTGCATATTTAATACGTTACATCCGATTTCAATTAGAGAAGGTATAAGATTATTTATTTTGCCGCAAGAATGCATCCAGACATCCCAACCCGCCGCTTTAGCCGCAGAAAAAATCTTTTTGTATCGCGGCTTGAAAAATTCATCCCATAATTCAACGCTTATAAAAGAATTCAGTTCGGTACCCCAATCATCGGTAAAAAAAAGACCATTTATTTTATTTGGGAACCTTTTAGATATATTTTCTATTATTCTTATGTCAAATTCCACAATTCTATCTGCAAGATGACTTATTTTTTCCTTTTCAAGGTAAAGGTCGGTAAGAGTGTTTTCAAATCCACGTAATGAATGTATGCGTTCAAACAAGAGCATAAAAATTTCAGTTTTTACATATTTACCGTCGGTATCTTTGAATTTATTTTCCATTCCTTCGTAGAATAGATTGTTATCCGGGTCCGGCCATTTGAAAGTTGACAACTTATCCCAGCTTAAAAGCGGATGACCGGTAACCAGCCCCATGTTTTTAACTTCAGTCCTGCTCCACTCGCAATTCCATTCATCAAATGTTGTGTTTATGTCACGATTGCCGGCTCCTGTCTGGTTCCAGTTTACGACTGCAGTATCGCTTATACCCATAGCGCTAAACTCTACCGGTAAACGTTCCGGGTTACGGAAATGAATGGCATTACTTACTAATTCTTTAGATGATTGCATAAAATAAACTCTCAATAATAGTTAATGAAAGCTTTATTGTATAAAAAGAGAAATGATATGTCAAGCGAAAAAAATGTTTCACGTGAAACATTTGTATCATTAGATTTTAATCTGCCTACCAGCAGGTAGGTCTGTGTAATCTTATTTGTAACCTGCTTCGCTCTCGCGAAAGCGAGGCGAGTAGGTGTAATCAGAGATTGTTGGGTATTTTTTGAACAACAATCTCAACAGGTTAAATCATAAACATTTTTTACATTTTTAATTTTTACTTTTAAAAAACCACCAATTATCTGTCTTTTTTTAAATATTATATTGCCATCTATTTCAGGAGCCTGAAATTCGGCATGACCGCATTTGTCAGAATCAACAAGGACATTAAATGGTTTTCCAATACGGGCTTTGTTTTTTATATAAGTAATTTTTTGCTGGACTTCCATCAATTTATTAAGCCGTGCTTCTTTTATTTTTTGCGGTATAGTATTTTTTAAATCAAAAGCTACGGTTCCTTTTTGAGGTGAATAGGCAAATCCTCCAAGCCAGTCAAATTCAAGAGATTTAATATCATTTAATAGTTTAGTAAATATTTTTTCTGTTTCTCCGGGAAAACCAACCATTATTGTTGTTCTCAATACTATATTTGGTATCTTTTTCCTTAATTTTTCAATTGTATTGAAAATTGTACCGGAAGAGGACCTTCCCATCTGTTTTAATATAGAATCATCTGTATGTTGGATTGGGATGTCAATATATTTGCAGATTTTTTCGTTTCCGGCAATTGTTGAGATTAACTCATCTGTGAAATGTGCAGGATGAGTGTAAAGCAGTCGAATCCATTGCAAACCGCTGATTTTCACCATCTTTTTCAATAGAGTGTGGAGACATCGCTTTTTGTAGATATCGGAACCATACATAGTTATATCTTGTGCGATTAGAATTACTTCTTTTCTTCCTGTGACGGCAGCATTTTCTGCATCTTTAAGAATATCTTCTATTTTCCGGCTTCTATAGTTCCCGCGAAGCGCCGGAATAATACAGTAATTACACCTGTTATTACAGCCTTCGGCAATTTTTATATAGGCGTAACTTTTAGGAGTTGAAAATATTTTTGGTTCATTGGATATAACGAATTTTGGTGTCCCTATTTTTACAAAAGAGGAGGAAGGTAAATCAAACGAATTAAGTGCATTAAGAATATTTGAAAAATCTGAACTACCAAGAAGCATATCTATTTTAGGGAATTTTTTTAGCAATGCATCTTTTTCAAGCTGGGGTAAACATCCACAAACTACAAGTTTTTGGTGCGGGGACTTTTGTTTAGAAATTTCCGAAATCGTAGAATATGCTTCTTCTCTTGCCGATTCAATAAAAGCGCAGGTGTTTATTATAATGATATCAGCTAAATTATAATTAGCCAGAAAGGCGCAACCATTTTTTGCCAAGATTCCTGCAATTGTTTCAGAATCGACAAGATTCTTGGGGCAACCAAAAGAAATTATATTAACTTTTCTCATTGTTTCACGTGAAACATTTCAATCCAGCTCTTTGAAATTGTGTTATGATTTGTTCATATATGGAAATGTAGTTGCACGCCCTTGGCGTGCCATATGCGGGCAGTCCAAGGGTTCGAAACTACAATTATAAAAAGTTTCTTTGTAAATAGTTTTATGTCTCTTCAACAAAAACTATTTATCATCTAACCAGGCAGATTCTAAATCAGCAATATTCTTAAACTCAGACTGGTATCCCCAGAAAAGCGCTTCATCAAAGTTTTCTGTTTCTTTTAATTTAGTTAAAAAGTTATAAAACTTTAATTTTGCCCGTTTTTCAAGTAAAAAGGTTACTAATGAATCTGCTTGAAGATACCATAAGCTTACTTTTGATGTTTCTGCTGACAAAATATCAAAAGCTAAAAACTCCTGCATTGATATTCTCTTTGATTTGTCAAATTGCGGCTTTTCTATATTACTTACCTTGTTTTCTTCATACATAGCAACCCCTTCATTTATCCATTTAGAAATATTTACAGCTTTGTTATCCATAAAGTCATTAAAAATGAGGTGTGCAATTTCATGTGACAGTATATATTTTAAATGGTTACCTTCAAAAGTGTATATTTTTCTATCCATTACAAATCCACCGGACCATTCCGGTCTTTTAGTAAATTCCTTATACATTTGGGCATCTTTGTATATGTAAATTGGGAACCTTTCCGGTGGTTTAAAATTGTAAAGATTAGTATCAGCGATTATTGTGCTAAAAATTGTCTCAACCTGCTGGGAAAGTTCTTTTAATAATGGTTCATTAGATGAATAAATTATAAAGTGTGTGGTATAAATTTGATTTAAGCCGTCAGGTATAGTTAATGAAACATCCGCATAAGGCGCATTATCTGACTTTAGTCTTTGTACTATAATAATTTGTTCTTTTATTGATTCAACTTCTTCTTCATATTTTCTTTCTATTTTCGCATTTTTTAAATCAATAAATCTTGAAACCGTCATTAGAAAAAACCATAAATATATACCTACTACCACACCTATGGTTAATAGCCAGTACGAGCGTTCAATCTCAAATCCGAAAAGTTTCATGGAAAGGAATTATATAATATAACTTGATTTTAAGCAAGAAAATTCTTATAATGACCTAATATGAGGAAATTTAAGGTCGGACTTGCTTTAGGTGGTGGCGGTGCAAGAGGGATTGCACACATCGGTGTTTTAAAAGTCCTCGAAAAGAATAAAATCGTACCGGATTTTGTGGCTGGGACTTCTATGGGAGCAATTGTTGGTGCAATGTACTGTTGTGGGATGTCTGTTGAGGAAATGGAGAAAAAAGTAGCAGATTTTTTAAATACAGATATCTATAAAAATTTAAAATTTGATAGTTTATCAAAGGGCGATTCAAAAGATTTTTTAAAGAACGCCTTAGGCATTATAAAGGAAAAGGCGATGTTTTTTTTATCGGGTATAAAAATGGCATTTTTAGAGAAATCTGCAATAGATAGTATGCTCGAGTATTTTTTACCGGATATTGATTTTGTTGATTTGAAGATTCCATTTGCTTGTGTCGCAACAGATATCGCAAAAGGAGAAGAAGTTGTCATAAAAGAAGGTTCCATATTGGAAGCCGTTTCCTGCAGCATGTCAATTCCCGGAATTATGCCGCCTGTAAAATATAAAAACCATATGCTTGTAGATGGTGGTGCTGTCCGGCTTGTTCCGACAAAAGTAGTAAAGGATATGGGTTGCGATTTTGCAATTGGAGTAGATGTAAGTATCGGATTACATTCAATTACAGAAAATGAATTAAAAAATGCGTCTGATATAAATTACCGCACAAATGATATAGTTCTTTGCACATTAAGGCAGCTTCAATTAAAAGATGCAGATTTTATATTGTTTCCGGATGTAAAAAATATAAAATGGTTTGAAGTAAAGCGATTTCAGGAATGTCTTCTTGCAGGTGAAAATGAATCAGTATCAAAAATTTCCGAACTTAAAAAAACTATTAATATTAGAAGCTCAAAAACATTCTTGAAAAGAATATTTTGTAAACCATAGATAAAAAAAGTTTTTTTAGTATAATGAGATTGTTCGAAAATCTGACAATCTCTAATAAAAATATGATACTAACCGGTGTTGATATAATTGAAGTTAAAAGAATAAAAAAGATTATACAGACTAACAAAAGATTTCTGCAGAAAGTTTATACTCCGGTAGAAATTGAATATTGCAATTCCAGGAAGACCAAGTGGCAGCACTTTGCGGTAAGATTTGCCGCAAAAGAAGCTGTTTGGAAGGCGCTTGGTAAAAAAGATATATGGCACAGGGACATTATGGTAAGAAACACAAAAGACGGCAAACCGGAAGTCGTATTGGCAAAAAAATATAAAGATTTGGGAAAAAAAGTTTCGCTTTCGCTTTCACATACTGATGATTATGCCGTTGCAGTAGCGATATATAACAAATAGCACTCGTAAAATAGTTTTTAGAGTTCATAGAGTTTTAGAGTTTGTAGAGTTAATATGATAAAACCCTATAACCCTATAACCCTATAACGCTATAACCCAATTAGTTTCTTATTCATTCTGGTGAAAATATGATAAAACTAACCTCGAATTATATAAGGAATATCTTGCCGTCCCGCGCTTTGGATTCACACAAGGGCGACTACGGGCACACATTAATAGTGGCTGGTTCTAAACAGTTCACCGGTGCTGCTATATTATGCTCAATGGGTTGTTTGCGTTCCGGTAGCGGGCTAACAACACTTGCATTCCCGGAATCATTAAGTACCCAGATTACCAAACGATTACCTCCGGAGGTTATGACGCTACAGCTCCCTGATAAAGACGGGTTTATTTCACCTACAGCGACAAAGACAGTTTCAGATTTTACTACTGAAAGGAAAATCACAGCAATTGCTTTAGGGTGTGGGCTTTCAACTGAACCGGGCACTAAAATATTTGTTGAAAGATTTTTAATTAAAAATAAAATTCCGATTGTAATTGATGCGGATGGATTAAACAATATACAAAAAAATACAAAAATTCTTAAAAAATCTAAATCGAAAACTATTTTAACACCTCACCCGGCAGAATTAAGCCGCTTAACAAATATTTCTATAACAGAAATACAAAATAACAGAGAAAAAATTGCAAAAAAATTCGCATCAGAAAATAAACTAATATGTGTACTTAAAGGACATGAAACCGTAATTACAGACGGTGAAAAAGTATTTATTAACACAACCGGTAATCCTGGTATGGCAACCGGAGGCAGCGGCGATGTTTTAACCGGTATGATTGCGGGATTTATAGGGCAGATTGAAAATTTGTTGGACGCTGCTTGTCTCGGAGTTTACTTACACGGCCTTGCCGGTGATTTAGCAGCAAAAGATAAAACCCAGATTTCAATGTTACCGACAGATTTAATTGAAAGAATACCGGAAGCGATAAAAAATGTTATAGGGTTATAAAGTTATAGGGTTGTAGGGTTTGTAGCGGTCGCATTGCTATGCGACTGGGTGCTGTTTCTAAAAAATGAATAAAAAATTAATTTTTATTTTTTTCTTTTTATTTTCTTGCTCCGGATTATCTTACGGTGTTGACCTTCCTAAACCTACCGGTTGGGTTGCGGATTATGCCGGTGTAATTGATGATTCATCTTCACAGCAAATGAGCGCAATTATACAAGAACTGGAACAAAAAACCGGCGCTGAAATTGCAGTAGTAACGGTAAAAAATTTAGGAAACGATTCAATTGAAAATTTCAGTGTCCAACTTTTTAAAAGATGGGGTATCGGGAAAAAAGGAAAAGATAATGGTGTATTGCTTGCTGCTTCAATTGATGATAGGAAAGTAAAAATAGAAGTCGGTTATGGGCTTGAAGGAATTCTGCCGGATGGATTGTGCGGTGAAATTCTTGATACTTATGTTATTCCCAATTTCAAAGAAGGCGCGTATAGCAAGGGTTTAACAACCGGTGTTCTTGCTATTGCTTCTGTTATTGCAAAGGATGCAGGTGTTGAACTTACCGGCGGAACTATTGGTGTAAAGCAAGGCGGCAAATCAAGCCCATTAGGTATATTTTTCCAATTTTTATTTTTTATTATAATAATATATGTTTTTATCCGCCATCCATTTTTATTTCTTTTATTTTTAGGAACATCTGGCGGCCGCGGGTCAGGTGGTGGCGGTTTCGGTGGTGGTTTTGGCGGGTTTGGCGGAGGTATGAGCGGCGGTGGCGGAGCCAGTCGTGGTTGGTAGGAGGAGAAAATGGCAGATGTTTTAAATAAATTTGTTGAAGAAATAAAAATTATATACGGCGAAAATTTAAAATCAATTGTTCTTTATGGTTCAAAGGCAAGCGGAGAACATACTGAAAAACATTCTGATGACAACCTGCTTTTAATTCTTGGAGAAATTAAGTTCAGTGATTTAAAGTCAGTCGGTAAAACAATGAAATCCTGGATTAAAAACGGGAACCACCCGCCTTTGCTTTTTACAATTGAACAACTAAAAAAATCAACTGATGTTTTCCCAATAGAATTTCTCGACATGAAAGACAACCGTAAAATTTTATACGGAGAGGACCCGTTTAAAAATCTGGAAATAAAAAATACACATTTAAGACATGAATGTGAATTTGAACTCAAAGGCAAATTACTTAAGTTACGGCAAGGATATATGGTTTCCCAAAGTAAATCCGATGTCCAAAAACTGTTAATTAATTCCATTTCAACTTTTTTAATTATTTTCCGTCATATAGTCAGATTATTTAACATAACACCACCCGTGAAACGGCTTGACTCACTTAAAATATTATCAGAAAAAACTGGACTAAACCCATCAATTTTTGCTACAATATTCAATATGAAACAGGGAAATAGGGAAGCGTTGAAGCTTGACCCTGATTCAAGTATGGAGGAATACTTAAAAGAAATAGAAAAAATGGTTGACGTTGTTGATGCGTTATAGTATCGGAATTTTAATATTTGTAGTTGCACGCCCTTGGCGTGCCTGATTTGATGTACAGTAATTTCAATGTTATCACGCCGAGGGCGTGAAACTACAATTTAATTATAGTTTTGTAGTTGTCGCCAGACCTTTGGTAAGATTAACTTGTGAAACAGGAGGGAGGTCTTATGAAAAAAGTATGGATTATTTTAGGTGTTATTGTTCTTTTAGTGTTGATGTTAATCGGAACTTATATTGGCAATTACAACAAGTTAGTTACGCTTAGTGCGAGTATTGACGGGCAATGGGCGCAGGTAGAGAACCAGCTTCAGCGGCGTAACGACCTCATACCTAACCTTGTAAAAACAGTTAAAGGTTATATGACACACGAAAAAGAAGTATTTACCCATATCGCCGATGCCAGAGCGAAATTAGCAGGCGCAAAAACAGTTGATGAAAAGATTAAAGCAAACCAGTCACTTGATAGCGCTCTTTCCCGCCTTCTTGTTGTCGTGGAAAATTATCCTGATTTAAAAGCTAACCAAAATTTCATTCGTCTCCAGGACGAGCTTGCAGGCACGGAAAACCGTGTTGCAGTTGAAAGAATGAGATACAACGAAGTAGTTCTTGGTTATAATATTCTTGTAAAAAGATTTCCCAGCAATATAATAGCGTCCATGACCGGTTTTACCAAGAAAGACGCATATTTCAAAGCAGAAGAAGCCGCAAAATCAGTCCCCAAAGTAGAATTTTAGGTAAGACGGTTCTAAGGTTCTAAGGTTCTTGTGTTCTCATGTTCCAAAGATTTTTAAAACCTAATAATGAACCTAAGAACTTAAGAACATTAGAACATAAGAACGAATTTGCAGTTGTATTCGTGGAGAGGTCGCATAGCCCGGCTTAGTGCGCACGCCTGGAAAGCGTGTATACCGCAAGGTATCGAGAGTTCAAATCTCTCCCTCTCCGCCATGTACCATTCGCTACGCTCAGGTACAGGGCTTGCCATAAACTCAACGAAAGGAAACAAAGGACAAAAAGCATAAAACTACATATCTAACAACGTTCTTAATTGACCGATTTGGATATAAATGAGTTATATACAATAAAATGAAAAGTAAGGTAAAAAATGGAAAAAAATAAAATTATTGGTACATTATTAATAGGATTATCAGTATTAGTTATTATTGCGATGATAGTAAACAACCTTATTTTTTGGTTTATCGTAGATATTTTAGTGATATTGATATGCGGAATTAGCGGTGTAATATTAATAGAGCGAGTTGAATAAATTGGCAATAATATTATCGGGGACGTGCGGCTGTTCGACAATAGTGTTTTTTATTATTCCAAACTTGTTTTAGATAAGAAAAACTGCTTATTTTAACTGCAAACCAAAACTATCATTGAGGAAATAAAATGTTAATTTCATTTGTTGCATTCATCGTTGTATTTTCTATAATTGTACTTGTACATGAATTTGGACATTTTATAGCAGCAAGAAAGGCGGGTGTAAGAGTTTATGAATTTTCCATCGGCTTTCCTTTTAGTCCAAGAATCTTAAAACTTTTCAGTCACAAAGAAACAGAATTTACTTTGCGGTTATTACCTCTTGGCGGATTTGTAAGCTTCTCAAAAGAAGGTGATGAAGATGCAAAAGATTTATTCGGAGTTTGTCCTCTTAAAAGAGCAATGATTTTGTCAGCAGGTTCTTTTTTAAATATTATCTTTGCTTTTTTATTATTTATTCCAATATTTGTGATAAGTAAAGACCTCAATTTTATTGATGCTATATTTTTAAGTTCTAAAACTACCTGGGCGATGCTATCAGGGACTATTACCTTTCTTTTTAATGTTGTTTCTGGAAACGGTGTGGTAGAAGGAATATTAGGACCTGTAGGCATAGCTTCTTTGTCTGGTCAGGCGGCAAGCAAGGGCATTCTTAATCTCTTACATTTTACAGGTGTACTGAGTATGAACCTTGGTATAATGAACCTTATCCCACTTCCTGCATTAGATGGTGGACATTTATTTATGCTTTTAATAGAATCTATAAAGAAAAAACCTATAAGTTTAAAAACTTATCAGGCGATTAACTTGATGGGGCTGTCATTATTTGTTATTCTAACAATCATAATAACCTATAAAGATATTGTCAGATTAATAGCTTGAAAATAGGAAAAGAAGAAAGGGATAACTATTCTGTTAATGTCTGCAACAGACGGCTAACATGGTGCAAAATACTCAGAGCATAAATGTACTTCGTCTAAATTACCACACTTTAACTGCATTCAGTGCAAGTCAGCAATTTGTTTCAATCACAATAGTTAACAGTCATGCTTAAAAGATACTCAAACATTAAACCGGCTATTATTTATGTTATTTTTGGCTTAATCGCTTTGTGTTTTCGGTTTTATTTCAATTTTTCTCAAGATTTAATTCCGGGAGCCAATGGCGGGTATTATCCTCTGCAAGTAAGGTCAATTTTGACAAATGGTCAATTGGGTTTTTCTGATATGCCGTTGCTATTTTATTTAGACGCATTTTTAATAAAGACCCTTTCATTGTTTGGTTTTACAATTACGGATACGCTGATATTGAACTGGGTAAAAATAGTTGACAGTATTTCAATTCCTCTCTTGCTAATACCTCTTTATAAAATCATACGTTTGAATAAACCATCATCATTAAAATATTTTAACACGAGTATTATTGCTTTTTCAGTTCTTTCGTTTTCGCCGCTTATTCTTACATCGGATTTGCAAAAAAACGCATTAGCTATTGTTTTTCTATTTAACTTTCTTTATTACTTTCTAAATTATCTGCTTAAGAAAAAGGATATTATTCTCTCTGTGGCATTTTTAATTTTGACAGGTCTTACGCATTTTGGAACATTTATCTTTGCATTATTTTTTCTGTCAATATTCGCTTTATATTCCTACAAGAAGAAAGCAATAATTCCCTTAGTAATTATTGTTGGTGTTAGTATTGGTATAATCGCAATCTTTGATTTATCACGTTTTAACAGGTTACTTTCCTTTTGGACTGAGATTTTTGAAAGACCTGCCCTATTAAACGAAATGTTAGTACCTCCTGACTATTTGAATATTTTATTTTCTATATTACTTGCCATATTCGGCATAATCACTTTGAAGACAAAGGGCTACGTTTTAACGTCACTTCAAAAAGCATTAATTTTCGCTTCAATTATTTGCTTAATAGCTTTTTCATTTCCTTTGCTTGACGGAGAATATTTTAAAAGACTTAATCTATTGTTATTTATTCCTCAAATTTTACTAATAATTCAGATAGCTCCTGTAATCAGTGTTCGAAAACTTAAAACAATAAGTATTAGCCTTTTAATATTTACTTCCTTCTCAATACTATCTATTGCAGGACGCCCAAAAGAAGCAGTTATTGACCAAAGTGCATACGAGAATTTAAAAGAATTAAAATCTGTAATCAAAAGTGACAATCAAACTATAGTTATTGCAAGACATGGTCTTGAATGGTGGACAGCTTGGGTGTTGAAAACAAAAATCGGACAGGACAAGGCAATAGATAAAAACTTATTTGAAAAATATCGGAATATAATTTTTATTACCCAAATAAATGGCTTCAACAATGACAGGCAAAAAACACAGTTTCATGAACCGATAATTCCACTAAATGCCAAATTGATATTTGCATCAAATTATTTCAAAGCATTTAAAGTAGACAATGAAAAAAGGAGCATGAACTTCTAACAGAAAAAGGAAACGTTCTATACTGGTTGATATTGCTTACAATGGGATTATTAAAGTTGAATTTGCCGCCAAAAATTGATGGACATTTATTTGACTTTTTTGTATGATACTATAAAAAGGTCTTAACTTTTTTGTAGTGATACCACAAAAAGTAAATTTGTGGTTTTTGCTTGGCGGTTTTTTTGGAATAACTGGATAAATTTCTGTTGTCACGAAAATTTGAGGAAAACACAAATTAGATATGAAAAAAATACAAAAAAATATTTTAACAACCGGGTTGGTAATTGTTTTAAGTTTAATTTCGATTCTAATTTCTAGCCAGCGGAAATCTGTTAGTCAAAATATCATAACAAATATTGATTTATCAAAAATCAGGCCGGAAGTTAAAATTTACATAGACGAATTATACGATAGCGAAATTACATCTATAGAACACACAACAATGGGTATAGAAGAAGGTAGAAAAAGGCTCCCTGATAATCCGAAGGTTTTTGGAGCCGGAAGGTTCAAGGTCGTATTTAATAAAGACGGCGATAAAAAAGTAATAATTTTTCAAACAGAAGAAAAAGTCGGACATATAGCGAAAGTCGTTCCGGGCAAAACTGATATTGGTGGTTTTGTTGAAATTCAAAAAAATCCGGGGAGTGATAAGGCTGAAGGTATAACTCATACTACTAAGAGCATAAAAAATCAAAGCAAATTAAATAAATTCCAAGATTTAAAGTTAAATGAGTCCGAACTGGATTATTTGATTAGAACGTTATACAAAAAATTCAGAAGACCTCTTACAGATAGTCAAGCGGACAACTTAAATAGTGTTAAGGATTATGTGTTAGCTATTAAGTTCAGTTGTAAAACTGGAATTAATGAATATCATAATAGTTTAGTAGGTGAGTTAAGAAAATAATTTAAAAAATAAGGAGGTAGGGGTATGGCTAAGATAGTTGGTTTTGTGATTGTGGTTTTGGTTGTTGTTGTGTATTTTTTGGGGCGGAGTCCTAATATGAAGAAGTATGAATACTTAAAGGGACCGCAGATAAAAACTATGGCTAACCAGAAAATGCTTGTTGTGGAAGTTAAAGGGGATCCTAATATTGCTGCTGGTATTGCTTTTTCACAGTTATTCAAAACTTTTTACAAGATAAAAGGAAATGTTAAAGAAATGGTAATAAGTGCACCGAGAGCAAGATGGCCGAAAATAGTGACCACGCCGAAAGAGGAATGGGTAGGCATATATGGGTTAGCTATCCCTGATTCAGTTGAAAAATTGCCGGAAGCAGGTAATACACAAAAAATTGAGCCGAAAATAGTAACCTGGGAATATGGAACGGTTGCAGAAATTCTCCATATAGGTCCTTATAATGAAGAAGCTCCTACAACAGAAAAATTAATGGCTTTTATAAAAGATAAGGGTTATAAAGTAATTGATGTACATGAAGAAGAATATATAAAAGGACCGGGAATGTTTCTTAAAGGTAACCCAAAGGGATATTACACAATAATAAGATACCGTATCAAGAAAAAGTAGACAAATTAAGCAAAGCTTTGCTTTGCAGCTACAAACTAATTGATATTGTAGCCGCAGAGCGTTAGCTCTGCTGTACTTTAAAATTCCTATACATAAATTTAATGAATAAGTTTTTAATAATAAGTTGCCATGTTCTTTGGCGGGAATTGTGCCATTTTGCATCTATTTCAAAAAATACGTTTGATTTCAATTTTATAGAACAAAGTTTGCATAATACTCCGGATATTCTGCGAAAAAAGTTGCAGGATGCTATTGATAAAGCAGAAGATGATTATTCGGCGATTTTCGTCGGTTATGGGCTTTGTGGTAACGGGCTTGAAGGGATTGTTGCACGAAAAACAAAATTAGTTGTTATGAGAGGGCACGACTGCATTACTTTCCTTCTTGGTTCAAAAGAACGATACAAAGAATATTTAGAAAAACATCCCGGTACATACTGGTATAGTCCGGGTTGGATTGATACAGATACACAACCAAGTAAAGAAAGATACGAACAGGTATTGCAAACATACATAGAAAAGTACGGCAAAGATAACGCCGAATATCTTATGGAAGCAGAACAGGGATGGTTTAAAAGATATTCAAATGCCGCATATGTGGATTTGGGTTTTTATACTACGGAAGAATACAAGACATATACTAAAAAATGTTCAAAGTGGTTAGGTTGGAATAATGATTTTCTTTCAGGTAGTCCTAAACTGATAAAAGACTTTTTGGAAGGGAATTGGAATTCAGAAGAATTTTTAGTTGTCCAACCTGGTGAAATGATAGTTGCTTCTCATGATGACAAAATAATTCATGTAAGAAAATAATGGAGGAACAGTGACTGTTAAAAAACAATCTGATTCTGAAAAACTTTTGGCACAAGCATTAGATTTATCCAGTTTGATAGATTACCAGAAAGATTCTGTGGTAAGCAAGACAATAATAAATAAAAAAACGGGAACGGTTACCCTATTTGCTTTTGATAAAGGACAGGGGTTGAGTGAACATACAGCACCTTTTGATGCGCTGGTTTATATAGTTGATGGTGAAGCAGATATTACTATTTCCGGTAAATCTATCAATGTTCAACAGGGTGAAATGATTATAATGCCTGCAAATAAACCACACGCATTAAAAGCAGTGAAAAAATACAAAATGCTTTTAGTGATGATAAAGTCTTAGGGCTATGTCCTTGATTATTGGGAGAGAGAATGGTTTTAATTCATTGTAATTTTGTGTCTAAAATTCTTGGTATTTGGACATCAATGAATGTTTTGCTACCGCAACCGGAGAATACTCAAAAAGTGTTCACGGGTAAATATCCTACACTTTACCTGCTTCACGGTTTAGCGGACGATTATTCAACGTGGTTACGGAGAACTTCTGTTGAAAGATATGCGGAATCGCTTAATCTTGCGATTGTAATGCCGGATGCCGATAAGAGTTTTTACACGGATATGGCGAACGGGAATAAATATTTTACGTTTATCAGCGAGGAATTACCGGTTATAGCAAGGTCATTTTTTCCGTTATCAAGTTTAAGAAAGGATAATTTTGTTGCAGGGCTTTCAATGGGCGGTTATGGTGCGTTAAAGGTAGCGTTCAGGTGCCCGGATAAATTTATTGCCGCCGCGAGCCTTTCGGGAGTGACAGATATTGAAAGTACTTCGGCAAAAAGCGTTATGGGTGAGACAAGATATAAAAATATTTTCGGGGAAACAAGAAAAATTAAAGGAAGTGATAACGATCTTTTTTATTTAGCCGAGAAAATGGCTAAATTAAAGGGTCCAAAGCCGATGTTGTATCAATGCTGCGGGAAAGAAGATAAGTTTTATCAGGATAATGTCCGTTTTATGAAATTCGGTAAAAAATTATCTTTAAATTTGACTTATGAAGATGGACCAGGAGGACACAGCTGGGAGTATTGGGATAAAAATATCCAAAAAGTCCTTGCATGGTTACCGATAAAATCCTGCCATAAATAATATGACAAGTAAATCAGTTATTATAAAAAAAGATAGAGCACAGAAAATCAGATATAACCGCCATCCATGGATTTTTTCAGGAGCAGTTAATAGTGTTTCAGAGGGTTTAATGGCAGGAGATATTGTTTATGTTACCGATGATACTAAAAATATTTTTGCACAAGCAGCTTACAATCCAAACAGCGATATTCGTTTGAGGGTAATAGTCTGGAGTGAAAAAGAAAAAATTGATAATGATTGGTTTTTTGCGCATGTTAAAGATATATCAGAAAGAAAAGAGCGATTACTGGGAATATATGACTTACCGAATAATAAAAAAAATTACCGCGTGATTTATTCGGAATCTGATAATATTCCCGGACTGATAATTGACCGCTATGGTCTTGTTTTTGTATTACAATTCCAGACGTTTTTTGCGGATAAAAACAGGGATTTATGGGTTTCGATTATTAAAAAGATATGGAATCCATCCGCAATTTATGAACGAAGCGATGTTGAAGTACGGAAAAAAGAAGGACTTGTTGATTTACCAGCGGGTATTCTATATGGGACATTACCCGAAAAGTATTTTATTGAAGAAAATGGTTTCAAAATATTTGTTGATATACCTAACGGGCAAAAAACCGGTTATTTTTTGGATTTGAGAAATGCAAGAAGACGGGTTGAATATTGGTGCAAGATTCTCAATATAAAGTATTTACAAAATTATTTTGGTTATACGGGAAGTTTTAATCTTTATGCTGCCCGTGCAGGAGTTGAAAAGATAGAACATATTGACGTTTCGGAATCAGCTAACGATATTGCAAAAGAAAACTCAATAATAAATGGTTATGGAAAGAATATTAAAGTGATTACTGGAGAATCATTTGAGTATTTAACTAAAACTGATAATGGAAGTGTAGATGCTATTATCCTTGACCCGCCATCGTTTGTAAAGCATAGGGAAAAAATCAGGAATGCATTAGAAGGTTATGAGCGTTTAAATAATTTAGCTATAAGAAAACTGGTAAAGAACGGTTTGCTTTTCAGTTTTTGCTGTAGTTCTTATATATCCGAAGAAGATTTTCAAAAGGCACTTTTTAAATCAGCCACGATAGCCAATTGTAAAATAAAAGTTATTGAAAAATTTAGTGCAGATATTGACCATTCGTGGTCGTTAGATTTCCCCGAAGGCAGATACTTGCAATGCTGGGTTTTACAAAAGGTTAGTGTGTAAAAAATCACAAAATACTTAAATACTGTCATTAATTTACATTATTTGTCAGGTATGTAAAAAAAGTACTTGACAGATATTTGAACAGCTGTTATAATAATAGTAGCCACAAGCGTGTAAACCGCTTGTGGTAAAGAAGTTTTGAAAGAAACCTCATGCAAAATATGGAGGTGGATTATGAAAAAGATTTTAGGATTTTTATTTTTTATTGTATACTTTATATTTTTTACCTGTCTTTTTGCAGATGTTAAGATTTCTAAATTTACAGGTTCTGTTCTGGTGTTTCAGAATCAGGTCTGGGTTGCTGCAAAACCGGATATGGTTTTGAAACAGCAGGATAAAGTTAAAACAAGCCTGCTAAGCCGTTTAGAATTAATCATGGATGAAACCAGCCGCATCTGGGTTCACGAGAATTCTGAGGTAGAGATGAATTCGCTTGGCAACGAAAGCATGTTTAATTTAATACTTGGTAAAATCCGTGCCAAGATAAAACTTAAACAGGGCGGGAAATTCAGCGTGAAAACCCCGACTGCTGTTTGTGCGGTCAGGGGTACAGAGTTTATAGCTTCAGATAATGGTGTTCTTCAGGTTTTAGATGGAATAGTTGCTTTTTCAAATTCAAACGGCTCAGCAAATTCAGATGTACCTGCAGGACAATATGCCACAGCTGACGCAGGTGGAGGAGTTTCTGCGCCGGCACCTATTCCTAACGAGCAAATGGTTTTAATAAATCAGGAATGGTCAGGCTTTGAGGATATGAAGCAGGAGGGGAATTCACAACCGGCAGAAAAAGAACAAAAAGAGACTAAAAAAGAAGATTTGAAAAATGAAATGGCAGCATTACAGCAGGAGTTGCATACGATTGTTGCTGATATGAAATCAGATATTGAAGTAACAAGAGAGATTGTTAATGAAATAAAAGAAGCTGATTTCGCCACCGGACGCAGTTTAAAGGATATACATGGTAACCTTGTCCGTGTTGAACAGCAATTGCTTCGTCCGGATAGCCAGACAATGCAATTTCTAAACCTGACAAAAAGAGATAGTTATGTATACGGCGGAAAATTCAAATATGAAGGACCCTCTACCAGCAGATTAGATGTTCTCGAAACAAAAGTTACATTTAATAAACCGTTACCAAGCCAGATAACAGAATGGCCGGGTTTTATATCCGGTCAGGAAGCAGATACTTTTTATCCGCAGTCAGTTTATTGTAAAGTTACCAATCAGACAGATAAACTGGAATTGATAGGAGAGACAAGAGATAAAGGGCAGTTAGATAATGAAGGGAAAGTTCTTACTGGAAGAAGCATAATTATGGATACATATATAAATGGCTGGAAAATTGATGAAGAGTATGATGCCGGGGATAAAAGTATTTCAGCAAATGGTGAGGTTCCCGGTGATTTATGGGCTACTAATATTTCGCCAAATGTTAAGGTTGAGAAAGACGGGCAAACTAAGTATATTAACCTGTTTACAGAATCGTATGCTATTAACAATGAAGGGAAACTGCTTAATTTGAAAGATTTTACCTCTACATCGGAAAATCCTTTTACCGTGCTTAAAGAAGTAGCAGGTGAAATGATAGTAAGTGTTAGGGAAGGGAATACAGTTGATTCTATGGATTTTCTAAGTAAAGGCAATATTGATATTGTAATAACACCGGATATAGTTGTATCTATAGCACAGAAGTTAGCTACACAGGCTAGTGAAATAGCAGATTCAGTAAAGTAGTTTTTGTTCTATGAGTAAAAAAATTAAATTTTTAGTATTGTTTTTAGCGCTGATAATATACAGACTTGGCTATGTTTCTGCGGAGAGTTTTGAGAAAACTGCTTTAGGGCAGGAAGTTATAAATCTTGGTCTAAAATTTCTTGATAATCCCGGTGACTTCTTTTTTAATATCCACGCTAATAGTGAAGATTTTTCACCGGTTCTTTCTGATAAAAATGGTGCAATAAGGTTCAATCTATTCCCGGCACTCTTTCCTTTTACCTGGGCTAATCTAAATGTGAAAGCAAAACTTTTTAATGAACAAAAAGTTCTTCCACAAATTGATATAGTTGGTCAATATGGCGATATGATTGCTCTTCGCTTTATTTCAGGAGATGTTAAACCTTCGTTCAATGATTATTCTACAGGTTTAGTTTTTTCTAAATCTGCGACTGACGAAACAAAGCTTTATGGCGGGGTAAAATATTCAAGTGTCGGCATGGATGTTAAACTTTCTTCTTCTTCCGCTATTGAGTTTGGTGATTTTAGAGTATCAGAACTTAACTTTAAAGTTGCCGATATATTTGTATTTACAGGCTTGGTTCATCAAAAGGATATAAATGTACCTTCACTGCTTGCAGTTCAGATGGGATATGGGTTCAAGTATAAAAAAATCATTTCACGGATAATGGTTTCTAAAACTCATTTGGATTTAGGAATGGATATTTATCCTGAAGGGCTTTTTGTAATCCACCCGTTTATAGCATATCATTGGAATTTTTAGGAATATAAAACATGCAAATTAAAAAGATTTTATTAATGATAAGCATAATAATAAGTTCATCAATAAATAATTTTTATGGAGAAGTAAAAGTTGCACCATATTATTTGCTTCAATTTAATGAAGGTGCTTTTATTCCAAACATAAGTGATTGGAATTTTTCCATAAATTTATTAAGTGACTTAGGTGTGATTGTAAAACCGGAAGGCAAGCACTCGTTTGTTGGTTTTTATGAACTGAAATATACGGGTCCGGGACTTAAACGGGAAGAAGGCGAAAAATTTACAGACAGAACAATGGATCATTTAGGAGTAATAAGACATAACTACAAAATAAATGAAAATTATTCGCTAAAAAGTCAGGTTGACTATATGAAAGAATATAAAAGAACCGGTAGTAACGAAGTATGGGGAACCGGTCTTTACGATTTTAGCCGTTTAGGCGGCTTGATTTCCGTTGGCAGAAAGTTTTCCAGTGAATTATCAGCGTCAATTACCGGACAATATCACTTTTTGAATTTCCCTAATTATACTGACTTGCTTGCCGAATTTCAGGCTGGCGGCGCAAATGTGGAAAGTTCCACCGGCAAACAGAATCACTCACTTTACCAGACGGGTTTAGCAGTAGAGTATAATGTTAATCATTTTGGATTTGATATAATTATGCAAAATTACAGTAAACAAAAAATAGCAGTATCAATGGTTCAAGCAAACGGAACATATTACAGTTCTGACCTTCAGAAAGACATTATAATAAATTTGAGTGTCGGGCGCATGCAGAAATTATGGGAGAAGCTTTCGCTTAACCCTACGCTATGTTATAAAATTAAAAATTCAAACCAGAACTATCTTCATTTTGATTCAGTTGGTTCTACAGAAGTACCCAGATATTTTGGTGATTATTATGATTATACCCAGGTTATTTTCTCTATACCTTTCTCACTTGCTTTAGGAGAACAATGGGAATTATCAGCAAGTCCGGAATATGATATAAAAACCTATACCAAGCGTCCGCCGCAGGATGATAATAGTAATTTTTTAATGAATGAAAAACAGAAAAATAATCTTTTTATTTTAAGTTCCGGGTTTACTTTCAAACCGAATGCCGTTACCCGCACCACGCTTTTCCATGTTTTTCAAAGTCAAAGTTCCAATATGAAATTTGAAAAATACCTGCCATACAACTACACAGGAAACTACTTTGGCATAAAATTCGAATATACATACTAAATAATTATGAGTGAGGGAATCCCGCTATGCGGGACTGAAGAGCTTCCCGCCAATACTTTATGGCGGACAGAGCGAGTTCTAACGAGCGTCTCAAAGAAATTTGTTCCCGAGCGATTTTGGGGGTGTAGCTCAGTTGGGAGAGTGTCCCGATGTAACATCGGGAAGGTCAAATGGGGGTGTAGCTCAGTTGGGAGAGCGCTTGCATGGCATGCAAGAGGTCAGGGGTTCGACCCCCCTCACCTCCAATTTTTTACAAAAAGTATAAAATTCCCTAAGTACTAATTACTCAAACTCGCACTAATTACAATTATTTCCAACAAGTTTTTATTAAAACCACTAAATATAAAAAATAGTGGTTTTTTGTTAGTTGAAAATTTAACAAAAAAATTGTAATATAGTAACAATAAATTCTATATAAAAATGAAACTAACAAAAAATCAAACAGGGTTTTCATTATTGGAAATATTGATAACAACTATAATAGTTTGTTTATTGATGTATTATGCGGTAAAAGTTTATTATAAGAGTTCAACATTAGATGAAAAGACTAAGAAAGAGTTATCAGAGCAGAGTATAAATTCAAATAATTATCCGGGAATGGTTAAGGACTCAAAAAGTAAAATAGAGGACTCAAATAATAACACCAAGAAACAAGAAGAACAGATTAAACAGATAGAGTAAAATAAACATACAAAGAAATGCTGAAAAAGGAGACAATTAAAGTATTTTTGACTTGATATCTTGGAATTTTAATGTATAGCAGAGCTATCGCTCTGCCGCTACAATATTAACTGGTTTGTTGAAAACCTACTTGGTAGCTGCAAAGCGAAGCTTTGCTTAACTTGAAAAGGTGTTATTGACTTTCAAGAGGTAAGTTTATATAATTTACAGTATCGGAATTTAATCCGATACTTGATTACGCCGATTAAAGGCAGATTACACAGATAAATCAATTTCCCAATCTGTGTAATCTTGCGACGAAGTCGCTTAATTTACTATATGAGTTTAGTTAATATATTGAAAAAGTTTCCACAGGCAAGAGTACTAATAGTCGGTGATTTAATCCTGGATAGGTTTATTCATGGTGAAGTACGAAGAGTTTCACCTGAAGCCCCGGTCCCTGTAGTTGAAGTTAAAACAGAGACATATTGTTTAGGCGGAGCCGGTAATGTTGCCAATAATATTGTTTCACTTGGCGCTAATGCATCTTTATGCGGAATTGTCGGTAACGATTACACTGCCGAAGTCTTGTTAAAACAATTATTTGCCAAAAAAATTGATGCAAGCGGTGTATTTGTCAATAATAGTAATATAACGTCAGTTAAAACAAGAGTGATTGCCGGGCATCAGCAGGTTGTAAGATATGATAAAGAAACAATAACAGAACTATCGCCGGTTCTTACTAAAAAAATTCTGGATTTTGTAAGTAAAAAAATGCCGCATATAGATGCTATTTTGGTATCAGATTATGGTAAAGGAGTTATAACAAAAAAAATAATAGAGGAAATTATTAAACTGTCAAGAAGACATAAAAAAATTATCACAGTTGACCCAAAAATAGAACATTTTGCAAGATATAAATATGTTGATTGCATAACACCCAATATTTATGAAGCGATGTCCGGTATGCAGGTTGCAAAATTAAAAAATAAAACTGATTTTAGCGGACTTGGTAAAAGAATCTTAAAGAAACTTAAATGTCGCTCTGTTTTAATCACGCAGGGTGAATCCGGAATGACACTTTTTACATCTAATAGTGAAGTACACATACCTACTGTGGCAAAAGAGGTTTTTGATGTAAGCGGTGCTGGGGATACTGTAGTTGCAGTTTTAACACTTGCTCTTTCCTGTGGTGCTTCGTTATCTGATGCTTCAAAAATTGCGAATTATGCTGCCGGAATTGTGGTAGGCAAACTTGGTACTGCCACAGTTTCCCCGAAAGAATTACTTTCCGCGCTAAAGGGCGAGACTTCGTAACAGGTAGGAAGGTAGCTAAAAAACTTATCCTAAGAAAAATAAATTTATTAAAGAATTAGATAGAAAACTTAATTAACTAATTCTCTAATCCGCTAATCTCTGATTTTACAGGAGAAACAAATTGAAAATAATAGGCATTATTCCGGTTAGATATGCATCTACAAGATTACCAGGCAAACCGCTTATTAAAATTTTTGACAAACCAATGGTCCAATGGGTTTATGAGGCAGTATCAAAATCAAAACACTTAGATAAAGTTATAATTGCAACCGATGACAAAAGAATCTACGATTCTGCAAAAACTTTTGGAGCTAATGTTATTATGACACCGCAGTGTAATAGCGGAACAGACCGCCTGTCTTTTATCGCTAAAAAAATAAATTGTGATATTGTTGTAAATATTCAAGGGGACGAACCGCTGATAAAACCGGAAATGATCGATTCCGCGATTAAACCGATAGTAGGCAATAAGAATTTTCTTGTTTCAACGCTTGCCACCGATTTTAATAGTAAAAAAGAAATAGATAACCCTAATGATGTTAAAGTAATTATAGATAAAAATAATTTTGCTATTTATTTTTCACGGATGCCGCTTCCAAATGCATTGAAACATATAGGATTATATGTTTTCAGAAAAAGTTTTCTATTGAAGTTTTCTAAAATTAAACAAACACCGCTAGAAATTTCAGAAAGACTTGAACAATTAAGGATTTTAGAAAATGGTTACAAGATTTATGTAGTGAAAACCAAATATAATACAATAGGTGTTGACACGGCAAGTGATTTAAACAAAGTAAAAAAGTTTTTAGCAAATAATAATTTAACTTGATGTATAGGAATTTCAATGTATAGCAGAGCTATCGCTCTGCCGCTACACTATCAATTGGTTTGTAGCTGCCCGCCAACGGTTCAGTGGCGGGCTTAACTTTACTTGCAGGAGAAAATTATGAAATATAAACTGGCAATAATACCGCACACTCACTGGGACAGGGAATGGTATCAGACATTTCAGGGGTTCAGATACAGGTTGGTAAAAATGATAGATAACCTTCTCACTACTCTTGAAAATGAAAAACGGTTCAGCTGTTTTATGCTGGATGGGCAAACGATTGTGATTGAAGATTATCTGGAAATAAGACCGGAAAACGAAGAAAAATTAAAAAAATACATACAAGAAGGCAGGATACAAATTGGTCCATGGTATATTCTTCCGGATGAATTTTTAGTGAGCGGCGAAAGCCTTGTCAGGAATTTAATTTTTGGCGATAGAATTGCAAATAAATTCGGTAAAAAAATGAAAATAGGTTACCTGCCTGACCAGTTTGGCCACAGTATAGGTATTCCTAAAATTTTAAAGGGAAGTGGTATTGACTGTGCGGTTGTATGGAGAGGGGTCGGTGATGAGATAAACGATACTGAATTTTTCTGGCAGGGTGATGATGGAAGTAAAATATTTACGATTTATTTGATTTATGGTTACTGCAATGCCGTGGAATTGCCGCTACAAGATGAAGAACTACTGGATAAATTAAAGGTGATTTCCGAAAGGCTGATTCCACATGCAAAAAGTAACAATCTGTTGCTGATGAACGGTTGTGACCATCAGGAAGCTCAGGAGAAATTACCTGGAGTTTTGGAAAAAATCAAAGATAAACTGCCCTATGATTTTGAAATTACAAATCTTGAAAAACTAAAAAATGAAATTCTGAATAATGTGGACATAAATTCGCTTGCAGAATTTAAAGGTGAATTTCGCTCGCCTAAAAGGGCATACGTGTTGCCGGGCACTCTTTCTACCAGAGTAAACTTGAAACAGAATATTGATGAGATTGAAACTCTGCTTTCCAATTATGTCGAACCCTTATCTTCTTTTGTGCACCTTGAAGGTCTTTCCTATCCTGAAAATTATATTAATCTTGCGTGGAAGTATATGCTGCAAAACCAGGCACACGACAGTATATGCGGGTGCAGTATCGACCAAGTCCACAAGGAAATGGAAACAAGATTTAACAGCGCGAGGGAAATATGTAATAATTTATTAGATGAGGCCGCCGGATATATCGCATCGGAAATAAATACTGAAATTCCTGAAAGCAAAATGAAAATTGCAGTATTCAATTTCACCGGAAACAAAAGAAGCGAACTAATAGAACTTGATGTTAATAATGAAGATAAAAATATGGGGATATATAACAGTGACAAAAAAGAGTTATTTTGTGAAGAAACCGGTAACAAGATGAAATTTATGGCAGAAGATGTCCCGGGATTAGGATTTAAAACCTATTACTTGAAAGAAACAGATAAAAAACAGCAAAAGGTAAAAACTGATTTACAACCGGGGAAGAACTGTTTTGAAAATAAATATTATAAAATAAGTGTAAACAAAAACGGCAGTATAAATATTTCGGATAAAATAAATAAAGCAATTTTCAAAAACTGCTGTCAGGTTGAAGAGAGTGGTGATGCAGGGGATGAATATAATTATTCTCCACCACAAAAAGATACCCTCATTATGAAACCGGCTTCCGTAAAAACAAGATTTATAGAAAAAGGCAATCTTAAAACAACGCTTGAGATAACCGGTAAATACTACTTTCCGGAAAGTCTGTCTGATGACAGAAAATCCCGCAAGAAAAACAAAAAACTTTGCGTTATTAAAAACAGGATATCGCTTATATCTTCAATCTCGCGCGTAGAGTTTGAAACAGAAGTTGAAAACAATGTCAGTGACCACAGATTGCGGGTTTTGTTCCCGCTTCCGTGGAAAATACAAAAATCATCCGCAGCAAACCATTTCGGGATAATAGATAGAAGTACAACCGTACCGAAGGGAAACAAAGATTTCAAGGAAACACCTGTTGGGTGTTTCCCAAATCTTGGTTTTGTTATGGCAAAAAATAAGAATTACTCAGTATGTTTAAGCAACATCGGGCTAAAGGAATACGAAATTCTAAATAAAAAAGCGATTGCACTGACGCTTTTAAGAGGAATCGGCTGGATTGCAAAAAGGAACCTTGCATTGCGTACCGGATGCCCGGGACCTGAAATACCAACACCTGCAGCACAGATGCCCGGAAAACATATCCTGAAATATTCCTTCTCTTCAGGGCTTGATTTTATGCCGATTTTGCAAAGTTATAACTTCAGACAGCCACTGTTTTATAAAACTCTGGAACCCGCAAAAGATAAAACTCCCAAACTAAAAAATGAATTTTCATTTCTGGAAGTAGAACCCCAGGGAATAATTATCAGTACAATAAAAAAAGCGGAAAAAGGGAACAGCATTATAGTCAGAGTTTTCAATACGAAAGATATTGAACTGAATGCAACCATAAAAATTTATAAAAACTTCAAAAATATTTCAATAGTTAATCTGTTGGAAGAAAAAATAAAAGATTTAGAAACTAAAGACGGTAACATAAATTTTAAGATAAAGCCAAACGAAATTATCACCTTAAGTTTTAGTAATTAATTGTATAGAGATTTCAATGTTTAGCAGAGCTAACGCTTTCACCTCAGGTGAACCTACTCGGCTGCGGCTACAATATCAACTGTTTTGTTGAAAACCTACTTGGTAGCTGCAAAGCAAAGCTTTGCTTAACAGGATATAAAGGAGGTTGTTTGTATGGAGAAAAGCATTAAGGAAATCAATGAGTTAGTTAAGCAGGAATCGTTATTTGTATCAGAGGTTATGAATGAACTTGGGAAAACGATAGTCGGTCAGAGGTATTTGCTTGAACGGCTTCTTATAGGCATGTTAGCTGACGGGCATGTTCTTCTTGAGGGAGTTCCGGGTTTGGCTAAAACGCTTGCTGTTAAGACCCTTGCCCAGTCGGTTGATTGTAAATTTTCAAGGATACAGTTTACGCCCGATTTGTTGCCAGGTGATATTATAGGGACCATGGTGTTTAGTCCTAAAACATCCGATTTTTATGTAAAGAAAGGTCCCATCTTTGCAAATTTAATTCTTGCTGACGAGATTAACCGTGCTCCTGCTAAAGTTCAAAGCGCTCTTTTGGAAGCCATGCAGGAACGGCAGGTTTCTATCGGAGATAAAACATACCTGCTTGATGAGCCGTTTATGGTGTTAGCGACTCAAAACCCTATTGAACAGGAAGGTACTTACCCGTTGCCTGAAGCACAGGTTGACAGGTTCATGCTGAAGTTAAAAATAACTTATCCCGATAAAAAAGAAGAAAAAGAAATAATGGAAAAAGTTTCTTCAAACAGTTTTGAAGGAGTGAAGAAAGTAATAAATTCGGAAAGGATTAAAAAAGCCAGGGAATCTGTCCGGATGGTTTATATGGATGAGAAGATAAAAGATTATATTGTTAATATTGTTCTCGCCACAAGAAATCCGGAAGAATACAAGATTAAGGATTTAAAAAACATGATTTTATACGGTGCTTCACCCCGAGCCTCGATATATTTAGCGGAAACAGCAAGAGCATATGCATTTATTTCAGGTCGGGGATATATAACACCTGAAGATGTAAAAAATGTAGCTATGGATGTTTTGAGACATAGGATTATACTTACATATGAAGCAGAAGCAGATAATATTACTTCCGAAGATATTGTAAAACGGCTTCTTTTGGAAGTTGAGGTTCCATAAATGATTCATAGTGATTTATTTAAAAAAGTAAGAAAAATAGAAATTACTACCGGGAAAATCGTTAATGATATTTTTGCCGGTGAGTATAAAAGCGTCTTCAAAGGCAGGGGAATGGAATTCTCTGAAGTCCGAGAATACCAGGCAGGGGACGATATAAAAACTATAGACTGGAACGTCTCTGCGCGATATGGCAGTTTGTTTGTTAAAAAATTTGTTGAAGAACGGGAACTTACAGTAATACTTTTGATAGATGTTTCAAAATCCCAGGATTTCGGCACACAAAAATCTAAAATTGACTTGATAGCGGAATTATCCGGTGTTATAAGTTTCTCGTCTATGCAGAACAACGACAGGATTGGCGTTATTTTATTTTCTGATAAAGTGGAAAAGTTTATCCCTCCGAAAAAGGGTAAAAAACACTGTTTAAGAATTATTGACGAGGTATTATCTGCAAAGACCAAATCGGGGACGGATATTTACGGGGCGCTGGATTATCTGAATAGGGCAGTCAAGAAACGTGCAGTGGTTTTCCTTATTTCAGATTTCTTAGATACCGGTTATGATAAGTTACTGAGAGTTACCGCTAAAAAACACGATTTAATCATGATAAATGTCGGTGACCCTTTAGAATATAAATTACCGGATTATGGCGTTTTCCATTTCCTGGATGCCGAATCAGGCAAGGATATTTATGTTGATGCCAAAGATTATTTTTTAATAAAAAAACTCGAAGAATCAAAAAAGAATAATTACGAATATCTGGAAAAAATGGCAAAAAATCTTGCAATTGACAAACTTAATCTGCAAACAGATAAATCCTACATATTGCCCTTAATCAGTTTTTTTAAGATGAGAGAAAAAAGATTCAGATGAGAAAAACAGCTATTTTTATATTTTATATTTTATTTGCCGTCCAGTTACTTTATTCATTGTCATCCGACGCCTATATTCTGTGTTATACCGATAAAAAGAAAATGACAATCGGGGATAAGGTAAAATTAACGCTTATTTTTGAATACACGAAAGATATAAAATTCGGGCAATTTGACCCGGAAGAAAATCTTAAAAGTTTTGAAATCAAGAATTATAAGATTTCGAAAGAAAGGAAAAAATATTTTATATTCGGAAGGTATATAAAAAAATACGAATATATACTATCCACATTTACAACCGGTATATATGAAATTAACCCATTTGTTGTAAATTTCACCAATAAAGACGGGACACCGGCACAAAGCCAGACGAATTCACTTAAAATTGAAGTTACAAGCTTATTGGATAAAGAGAGTGCTTCTGATATACGCGACATAAAATCACCTGTCAACATAAAAAGAACCCCCATTTTTTACATAGTTGTTTTTGGAGTCCCGATATTACTTTTATCAGGGTATTTTATTTATAAATATTACTTTCGTAAAAGTGATATTTTACAGATGTTTACCAGGATTACAGACCCGTATAAGTATGCAACTGAAGAACTATCAAAACTTGAAAATATGGATTTAATAAAAAATGGTATGATAAAAGAATTTTTTGTAAGATTGACCCAAATAGTACGGGTTTACTTATCCAAGGTTTTTGATGTTAATATTACTGATATGACAACGTCGGAATCAGTGAAGGCACTACGTGAAAAGGGAGCGGACAAAAGATTTTTAATAAAACTACGGGAGTTTTTAGAATGTGCCGATCTGGTGAAATTTGCCAAGTATATACCTGAAGAAAAAGATATATACTTAAATTTTGAAAGTGCAAAAGATATAGTTGAAATAGTTAAACCTCCGGAAGTTCCGGATGAACAAGAATTAGAGGTTCCATAATGCGATTTTATTATCCGTATGTTTTAATATTAATTCCGGTTTTTATCGGAATACTGTATTATATTAAAAAGAAGAAATTAAAGAATGACTCCGGAATAATATTTTCAGATATAAATATTTTCGGTAAAACGAATCCGCCGTTCGGCAAGAAGATATTGGATGGTCTAAGGATTTTTGCCGTTATTTTCATTATTTTGGCATTGGCACGTCCTCAAGGCGGTGAAAAGTCATCGGAATTTACAAAAAAAGGATTAGATATAATTTTATGTATTGATACTTCAAGTTCTATGCGTGCAGAAGACTTCAAACCGCAAAACCGTCTTGAAGCTGCAAAAGATGTAGTAAAAAAATTCATAAAAGGCAGGAAAAATGACCGGATAGGTGTGGTTGTTTTTTCTGCTGTTGCTTTTACCCAGTGTCCGTTGACGACGGATTACGGTTCGTTACTTGATTTTATTGATAAGATTGAAATTGGGATTACCCAGACAGACGGGACAGCTATAGGGACGGCGATAATAACATCTGTTAATAGGTTAAAAGAGTCCACAGGAAAAAGCAAGATTATAATTTTACTTACTGACGGTAGGAATAATATGGGAGAAGTTGACCCTATTACGGCAGCGAAAGCAGCATCTGCATTCGGGATTAAGATTTATGCTATAGGTGCTGCGGGTACCGGTCCTGCGCCCTATCCCGTTGATGATCCTGTCTTTGGCAGAAGATATGTTTGGATAAAAGAAGACCTTGATGAGACAAAACTTTTACAGATTGCTAAAGAAACAGACGGCTTATATTTCAGGGCGACCGATAAATCATCACTGGAAGAAATTTATAAAAAAATTAACTCAATGGAAAAAACAGAGTTTAAGGTTGAAGAATATACCGATTTTAACGAACTTTATATCTGGTTTCTTCTACCGGCAGTTTTATTGTTCCTTATTGAAATTATGCTAAAAAATTTAGTTTTCAGGACGGTACCTTAAATGGGATTTTCAGCACCGGTTTTTATTTATATTTTAGTTTTTGTTATTGTATTCCTGATTATATTAGAATATTCGTCTGAAAAAAATAAAAGGGAATTTCTGAAAAAACTGTTTTCAGAAGATAATATCCAAAAACTTTTTGTAAGATATGATATCCGAATTATAGAGTTAAAGAAAGTTCTTAAAATTTCAGGGCTATTTTTCCTGCTTTTTGCACTTGCAGGTCCAAAATTTGGGGCAAAACTTGTCGATATTAAAAAACACGGTGTAGATGTAATAATAGCTATTGATGTTTCAAAGAGTATGCTTGCCCAGGATATTAAACCCAGTCGTTTAGAAAAAGCAAAACTTGAACTTAGTTTTATAATTGATAAACTTTCCGGTAACAGGCTGGGAATTATTGCATTTGCCGGGAAACCGTTTTTACAATGCCCATTAACGTTGGACACTTCTGCCAGTAAAATATTTATGGACTCAATAACTACCGACCTTATCCCTGTTCCCGGCACTGCTATCGGTGAAGCAATAGATTTAGCAGTAAAAAACTTTATAAAAGAGGAAAGAAAATACAAAGCGCTTATAATTTTAACCGATGGTGAAGACCACGAAAGCGACCCGCTGTCAGCCGCTCTTGCGGCAAAAAAGGAAGGTGTGAAAATATTTACTATCGGATTTGGGACATCACAAGGTGAATTAATACCGGATAAGGATGAAACCGGTAATGTAACCAATTACAAAAAGGATAAAAAAGGCGAGACTGTAATGACGAAGTTAGACGAACTTACTTTGCAGAAAATTGCTTATGAAACCGGAGGAAAATACTATCAGGCAACTGACGGCGAGATTGAAGTGTCGCGCATAACAGAAGATATTTCAAGTATGGAGACTAAACAGCTAAAAGCCCAAAAATATGAAAGGTACGAAGAAAAGTTTTATTATTTTGTATTAATTGGTCTGATATTGATACTTATTGAAATGTTTTTGCCTGACGGTTTCAAAAAAAGGATAAATATATGAAACGTATTGTGTTTATTATATTTTTAAGTTTATATTTCTCCGGCAGTTTATATTCTTCCATTAGAGGCAATTTAAGCAAAGGCAACAGTGCATTTAATAAAGAAAAATACGATGTGGCATTGGAAAAATATAAACTTGCAGAAACGGCTGACCCTAACTTGCCGGAAACAGCGTTTAATATAGGCGATGTATATTTTAAAACTGGTGCATATGAAGATGCGTTAAAGAATTATGAAAAAGCGACATATAGCAAAGATATTGCACTTCAGGGTAAAGCTTACTATAATATGGGGAATTCATTATTCAGGTTAGGTAAACTTCCGGAAGCGATACAACTTTATAAGAAGGCACTCGAATTAACCCCTAGTGATACAGACGCCAAATTTAATATAGAGTTTGCTCAGAAAAAATTAAAAGAAAATATTGATAAAAATTCCAAACAGCAGGATAAAGACTCACAGAGTCAGAAAGATAAAGATAAGGATAAGGGAAAAGAAAAAGATAAAGGTAAAGATAAAGAAAATAAAAAGAACGAAGAGAAGAAACAGCAAGAAAAAGACAAAAAAGAAGAAAAAAAGCAGGGTATGTCAAAAGAAGATGCACAGCGTTTGCTTGAATCTACCGGCGACGAAAAAAGACCCAAAGAAAAAGCAAACGTAAAAGTCCCGGTATTCGGTATGCCGGAAAAAGATTGGTAGAAATAAGAGTCAAATTGAAAGATTTAAAGATTAGAAAAATTAGAAATGTTTAAAATCTTTTTAATCTTTTGATGTCTCTCAAATTTTTTAATCGATTTTTAAGGAGGTAAGTATGAGTAAAATTAGAGTTGGAGTGTTTTCCCCGAATGATCCAAGACCTTGGGTAAGGGCAGAAAATGTGGATATGATGATTAAGTATGAAGGGTTTTTGGTTAGTGCACTTAAGAAAAAGGGCATTGAAGTTGTGCGTGGCGGTGACGGTTACCCGAAAGAAGACCAGATCGCGTGGAACACTAACCTTGTTAGAGAACATGCAAAAAAAATTGCCAGTGCTAATGTGGACGCCATTATCATAAATGAAGGTTCGTGGACATTTCCGTATGATTCGAGGGATGCGGTAACTGCATTTGCTAACGAACTTAAAGGTAACGACAAAGGCATAGCAAGAGTTTTAATTTATGCTTACAAAGATACGCAAGTTCCCGGACTTGTTGCAGGTATGGCAGTCGGCGGAGCACTTCAAAGGATAGGGTTAGCATATCAGATGGTTTATGGTAAGATAGATAAAGACCCGAAAGTAGTTCATGAAATAATAGATATACTTTCGTTCTATAAAAAGAGGAAAGAAGCGACATCAAAGGCTATTGAAGCGATTGAAAAACTCAAAAAGCAGAAGTATGTAGCGTTCGGCGGTATGAGTTTGAAAATGTGTACTACTACGGCGGATGTAGATTACTGGGCAAAAAACTGGGGGGTATCTTACGAGGCGCTTGACCAGTCGGAACTTAAAAAACAAGCTCTTAAAATGGTTGACTGGAGAGGTATTCCGGGCAAGTCTGCATATAGAATAAAAGACAAAAGAGTTGAACAAGCCGTAGATTACCTCTACAATAAAAAACATGGAAGTTTTGATTTTTCAAGGGCGAAATTTTCATCACTGGATATGTTTGTTTACCAGATTTCGTTCTATTATGCTGCGAAAGACCTGTTTGAGCTGTATGGCGGAACAGTAGGCGGAGTTAAATGCCAGGATGAACTTAGTGCTAATGATTGTACACAGTGCATATCGGCAGCTTTTATGAACAATGACATCGGTCCGGATGGCAAAGAAAAAAAGATTACACCTATTGCATGTGAAAACGATATGGATTCCGCTATGACACAACTTTGGCTATATCTTCTGTCAGGAAAGCCTTCGGGTTTCGGCGATTTCCGTGATGTTGAAAAAGGTCTGCTCGCTATTGTCAACTGCGGACAGCATCCTCCGTGCTTTTTTGGTAAAGAAACTGAAAGCAGCGTAAAAAAACTTGATTATGTGGAATATCTCGGGCAGGAAATATTTTATGATGCAGGCGGCTCTTCCGTCCGCGGAAGGACACCCGCAGGGGAGACTATCACAGTTGCTCGGCTTGCAAGGCAAAATTTACGGTATCATATAGTCGCCACAGTTATAAAAACCGTCAACGTGAAAAAGGAAGACCATAAAAAATATAATTTTTCCTGGCCTATTATTTTAGGGAAACTGCCGATTACCGACCGCCAGATAATAGACCTTTGGCCTTGTAATCATCTCGGTTTTGTTTATGGCAACTATTTACCGCACATTGTTGAAATGGCGGAGCGTCTTGACATCGGTTACACAATTTACGACGAAGCAGGGAAAAAATATACAAAAATCAGCTAAATTATAAAATACAGGAAGAAGTTTATGTAGTGGATTGCCCTTGGCAATCTGCAGTAAAAGGCCGATTCGGGGAGAAGATGAAGGTAGAGGGCGAGATTATTAGGGGGATAAAATGGGAAAGTTAGCGATTAATGGCGGGAAAAAGGTTAGAACACAAGAGTATCCTACATGGCCGGTATTCGGTGCTACTGAACGAAAAAACTTATTAAAGGTTTTCGACAGTGGTAAATGGTGGTATGGAGAAAATGTAAAAGAATTTGAAGCAAAATATGCAAAATTCCAAGACGCTAAATATGCCGTTGCCTGTTGTAACGGTACAATAGGATTGGAGATGGCTCTACTGGCATGTGGTGTAGGGGCAGGAGATGAAGTAATAGTTCCTCCATATACTTTTATGGCGACTGCAAGCGCGGTTTTAAGAGTAAATGCGATACCGGTATTTGCCGATATCGAGTTGGATACGGCTAATATTAACCCTAAAGAAGTTGAAAGGAAAATTACTTCCAAAACAAAAGCAATTATTCCCGTACATTTCGGTGGAATGCCTTGTGATATGGATACGTTAAAGAATATTGCAAAAAAACACAATATCAGAATTATTGAAGATGCCTGTCATTCCTGGGGTACTAAATATAAAGGTAAGGGAACCGGAGCGTTAGGAGATTGCGGCGTATTTAGTTTTCAGATGGGTAAAAATATTACAAGCGGCGAAGGCGGTATTTTTATTTCCGATAATAATGAAATTGCAGAAACAGCAAGAAGTTACCATAATTGCGGCAGAGGCGAGGGTAAAGGTTTTTATGAACATTATCTTCTTGGTAGTAATTTCAGGATGACGGAACTTCAGGCGGCAATTTTACTCGGACAATTAACCCGTTTAGAAAAGCAGACATTGATAAGAGAAAAGAACGGATATTTTTTGGATAAGAATTTGAAAAATATTCCCGGGATTTCTCTAATAAGAAGAAATCCGGATACCACGAGACAGGCATTTCATATGTATCTTTTCAGATTTGTAAGAGATAAATGGGAAGGTATCACAAGAAATAAATTTCTCGATGCTTTAATGGCAGAAGGAGTTCTTTGCCACAGCGGTTACCCGATTCCGCTTTATAAAAACCCTATTTTTATGAGGACCGGTGAAGGCAAAAAAAATTGTCCTATTTCCTGTCCTTACTATGGAGAAAAAGTGGATTATACAAAAGTCGTTTGTCCTAACTCGGAAACAATCTGCGAAGAAGCAGTTTATATTCCCCAGCGGATTCTTTTAAGCAATAAAAAAGGTATGCAGGATATAGTAGATGCAGTTACAAAAATATGGGAAAACAGAAGTGAACTGAAGTAGAATTATATACATTCGTTTCTTGCCTCTTTTTCCTTTCATCCTCTCCCCTTGCGGGAGAGGAAAGAGGTGAGGGGTATAGTAAGATTTTTAACAGGCAGTCTGAATTACAATAAAGCATTAATAAAAAGTAAAAAATGGAGATACATTTATGAAAGTTGGAGTATCAAAAATAGTAATAACACCCCCGGTTGGAGTTGATTTGTGGGGATACGGTTATTATATTAACCGGCGTTCGGTAGCCGTGCATGATGATTTATTTGCAAAAGCGGTCCTGTTTGATGACGGGAAAAACAGGTCTATGATTATTGTATGTGACCTTGGCGCTCTTGGCGAAGATTCTATCCGGGAATGCAAAAATGAAATTGTGAAATCAGTAAATATTAAAAAAGAGAATATTTGTATATGTACGACACATACACACGCAGGTCCTGTAACAGTTAACACGAGGGCAATCGGAACTTTAGATGAAAATTACTTAAAAGATTTAAAGAAAAATATTATCGAATCGGCAAAAAGGGCGGAATCAGATTTGGAAGATGTAAGAATCGGTGCAGCGAAAGGGGAAATAGATATAGGGTATAACCGGGTTATAGAAAATGGTCCGAAAGATAACGAGTTATTTGTTATGCGGATAGATAAAACAAGCGGAGGTACAAAAGCCGTCATTTATAATTATAACGCGCACCCTGTAAACAGCGGTTCTAATAATTTTCTGATTTCTTCTGATTGGCCCGGGCAGGCGAACCAGAATATTGAAAAAGAAATTGGTTGCATCCCGGTATTTTTACAGGGATATTGCGGCGATATAAATGTTAAAGATGACGGGAATTTTGAAAAAGCAAAAGAATATGGAAAGGATATATCCGATGAACTATTAAAAGTTTATAAAAATATCAAAGTAAAAGACGGGCTAAAAATTGATATGAAATCGGCTATTATTAATCTTCCTTTGCACGTTCCTACAATAGAAGAAGTTGACGAAAGAATGGAAAAATACTCAGACTGGAGAAAAAAAGATGTAAACTTTGAAAGGTTTATGCAGGAATGGAAAGAAGAAATAATGAACAAAGTAAAAAATAATTCAAGTAATTTATTGCCTGTTGAAATACAAATTTTAAAAGTCGGTAAAGATATTGTTTTTGCCATACAGCCTTCGGAATTGTTTACAAAAGTGGGTATGAAAATAAAAAAAATTGTAAGAGACAAAGGTTTTAAGAATGTTTTTGTAGTCGGATACGCAAATGATTATGTGGGATATATTCCCGATGAAGAAGACTTCGGAGATGGTCCCGGCCGGTTCCGCAACTATGCTGCGATGCGGGCTCCTATGTTTACCGGATTTTTCCGGTATGAAAAAAATGTAGGGGCAGTTTTAGTAGACGGGCTAAAATCTCTGTTAGAGAGTTTATAAAATAGTTTTTGTGCTTTTTCGAAAAAAAACTAATTTAAAAAAGAATGAAAAAAATATTAATATGTGTTTTTTTGTTTGCAACAGCTAAAGTATTTGCCGATGTAAACATAAATGCGTCAGTTGACAGGAATACAGTTAGTTTCGGCGAATCAATTACTCTGCAGGTCATTGTTTCCGGCGATGTGGCTAACATTCCAAAACCGGAACTTCCGCAACTTACTGATTTCAATGTCTATTCATCGGGCACATCGCAGAACGTGTCTTTTGTTAACGGCAAAGTATCATCATCCATAACATATAATTTTGTTTTATCACTGAATAAACCCGGGAAATATACTATTAAACCTGTAAGTTTAACAGTTGGCGGGAAAACATATTCGACAAACCCGATAAGTATTGAAGTTTTACCAGCCGGTTCCGCGCCACAGCAAAAACAAGTTGTAAATGTTGATGAAGATGAAGCTCGCGGGATTTTTGTCACGGCACAGTTAGATAAAAAAAAAGTTTTTGTTAACGAAGGATTGATTTATACTTTCAGGTTTTTTACATCAAGGAATTTACTTTCAAATCCGGAATACAACCCGCCAAATTATACCGGTTTCATTGTAGAAGACCTTCCGCCGCAAAGAAATTACCAGACAACAGTAAACGGGAAAACATATAATGTTATTGAAATAAAGTTTGAATTATTTCCTACTTCTGCCGGGACTTATAATTTAGGCGTAGCTTCTTTGCGGACAAGTGTTCAGGATTTTTCCGGTAATCCGGCCGATAATTTTCCTAATGATAGTTTTTTTAGCGGGATTTTTGGTTCAGGTAAATCAATTATTCTTAAATCAAAACCATTAACAGTTGAAGTAGTATCGCTTCCTGCATCAAATAAACCTGCAAATTTTTCAGGTACAGTCGGAAAGTATAATATTAGCGTAAATACCGATAAGTCAGAGGTTGAGGCGAATAATCCTTTAACTGTAAATGTAACTGTTTCGGGTGAAGGGAACATTAAGTCAATATCAGAGCCAAAACTTCCAAACATTATGGGTACAAGAAAATATGATACGATTTCTTCAGTCAATATATCCAAGACTAATTATAAAGTAAGCGGTTCAAAAGTATTTAAAACAGTTATTGTTCCCGAAAGAGCGGGTAATTTAATAGTTCCGGAATTGGATTTTTCATATTTTGACCCGGATAAAAAGGAGTATCAAAAAGTAAAATCAAGTGTTATACAGGTAAAAGTTATACCGTCTAAAACGCCGGTATCTGCCCAATTACCGGCTTTTGGCAGCGGAGTTAATGTTGTCGGTCAGGACATACGATTTATAAAAACTGAAATCGGAGAAAATACAAACAGTAAAATTACAAATAATTTATCAAATGGTTTGGTAATAATTTCGTTTTTATTTCTCATAATTTCCGCCGGTTATAATAGATATAACTTTTTTATGTCTAAGAATTATGGACTGATTAAAAGTAAAATAGCGTTCAGGGAATTTAATAAGGGTATCGATAAGATGCACAAGCGGTCGATAGAAATTAAGGATTTTTATGGAATAGTTTTTGAGTTGATTGTAAAGTATATTTCGGACAAAACAAAGGTTACTCTATCAGGTATGACTTTTAATGAGATGGAAGAGGTTTTGACACAGAAAAATCTTTCACAAAAGGACATAAAAAAAATCAGGGATATTCTTGAAGAAGCGGATTTTATCAGGTTTACGCCTTCGGCAGCTCAAAAAATAGATTTTAAAGAAGAAGCAAAAAGAATTAAAGATGTAATTTACGATATTGACAAAGGATGGAAGTTATGAAGAAAATATTGATTCTTTTTCTCGTATTTTTAGGCAGTATCCAGATTTTAAGGCCGGTTCAGACCCTGCCTGTTAAGCTCAATTCAGTTAAGCAAGGTGACGAGACAAGCTTGCCTGTCGAAAAGGCAGGTCAGGACAATTTTATTTTAGGATGCGATTCGTACAAAAAGGGCGATTACCAGGAAGCATTAAATAAATTTAAATTATTGGAAAAGGAATATCCAAACGCAAATACTTTTTATAATATTGGTAATACCTATTTCCGGCTGGGTAAAATAGGTATGGCGCTTGTTTATTACGAGAAAGCCCGTAAAATCTCCCCTTCTGATGAAGATGTTAATTTTAACATAAAATTTCTCGCCAATATGATAAATGATACAGATTATGAGCAAACATTAATTTCGAAAATTAATATATCCCTGGTTAAATTGGTTTTTTCTATCTCTCTTTTCGTTTTTACAATTATTATTTCCATAAAATTGATTATTCCGCAAAAGCGGATGTTTTGGCTTTTTACTATTTCTTTTATTTTTTTTGGTTTATGTTCAGCTTTATTTTTAATAAAATACCGTCAACAGAAACAGATAGAAGCAGTCGTTATAAATAATGCAGAGATAAGGTCCGGACCCGATAATAGTTTTAAGGTAAACTTTACGCTTCCCGAAGGTAAAAAAGTGATGGTTTTGGAAACTTCAGATGACTGGATTGAGGTAGGCGTCAAGTCTATGGGTATAAAGGGCTGGCTTGAATCAAAATATATCGAAATTATTTTTAACGGAAATATTATTTAATTGATAAATTGCACAAAATTAAGTAAAATGACACTATTGAAAAAGTTCGATAGTCTTACCTTGAATTTACATACCATGTAATAATTGTAGCTGCACGCCCTTGGCGTGCTGTATTTGAGAAGTTTGTAACCGATATTTAATGTTCGTCTACAAAATTTATGAATAAAGAAATCAAAGTTGGTAATATATTAATCGGCAAAGATAATCCGGTTGTTTTAATTGCGGGTCCTTGTGTTATTGAAGCAGAAAAAATTGTTTTTCAAATTGCAGGAGAACTTCAGAAACTCACCCAACAGTTGAAAATCCCTTTTATATTCAAAGCGTCATATGATAAAGCGAACAGGTCATCCATAAAATCATTCAGGGGTACCGGAATTAAAAAAGGACTGGAAATATTAGCAAAGGTTAAATCTAAATACAATATACCAATTCTGGTAGATGTTCACTGCACAAAAGATGTTTTAAATGTTTCAAAGATTGCAGATATAATTCAAATACCTGCATTTTTGTGTCGACAGACTGATTTATTGCTTGCTGTTGCAAAAACAAAAAAGCCGGTAAATGTAAAAAAAGGCCAGTTCCTTTCACCTCACGATATGAAGAATGTTATAGAAAAGATTGAATCAGCAGGTAATAAAAAAATATTATTAACAGAAAGGGGAACAAGTTTTGGGTATAATAATCTTGTAGTTGATTTTCGTTCTCTGGTTATAATGAAAAATTCCGGCTATCCTGTAATTTTTGACGCCACTCACTCAGTTCAACTACCGGGCGGGCTTGGCGATAAAAGCGGCGGCCAGAGAGAATTTGTTCTACCGCTTTCTAAAGCGGCAATTGCAGTTGGGATAAACGGACTTTTTTTGGAAGTTCATCCAAATCCTCAAAAAGCACTTTCAGACGGCGCTAATTCTTTAAAACTCTCAGAAATGGAAAAATTTTTAAAAGAAGTGTTTTTAAGGCAGAATTAAGAAAAAAGAAGTAAGAATTAAGATTAAAAGATTAGAAAATTAGAGAACATGAGAACGGTAGGACATAAGAACTAAAATAAGGAGAGGTAAAGTATGAAAAAATTATATGTTGTTTTAGTTGTTGGGTTTTTTATGTATGGTTGTTCGTCACTCCAATGGAGACCGAATCCTGATTATGTCCAATTAGCAGTGAGTAATAATGTTGAGGTATTTAGAACGAAGCCCGAAAAATCATTTAAAGAATTGGGGATTATTGAAGTTGGGGCTAATAGTAAAAATGCCTGTGTAGAAAAAGCTATAAACCAAGCAAAGAAGGTTGGCGCGGACGCAATATTTATAACGTCTGAGATAACCAACCCACCCCAAAATACTTTCGATTCGTTGTTTGCATTAAAAGCAATTGCCTTAAAATATAAATAAGGAATAGGGGGGAAAATGAAATGTTATAATTGTCAGCTGGAGAATAAGGAAACAGCAAAAATATGTAAAAATTGCGGTGCCGATTTAACATATATCCCTTGGCGCCCAGGCTGGAAGTGGCACTTAAAAATACTTGGGATAATTTATGCAATTGTAGTAGTTTTGTTTTTCATTGCCAGATTTTTCCTTAATAAGTTCGACAGAAATCTGCCTACTTGGGAATCGGAATACCCAATGATTGAAAAACAAGAACCAATCAAAAATACAAAATAATAAAAGTATTAATTTACCTTTCTTGCGTTCTGAATGCAGGTTGGTGAAACGGAGGTCTTATGCGGTGTTCTAATTGTGATGCAGAGGTGAAAGAAGGTTCGAGATATTGCGGTAGTTGCGGGACAAATTTTTTGCTTACAACATCAGCGTGGTTGCTTAGAAGGACAGTTGCGGGAGCTATTGCCGGTTGCGTTGGATGGTTCCTTTCTTCAGTGATATTTAACATCATAGCAAGTGATATTGGTGAACCGTCTTATGTCATAATAAGGACTATTGTATCGGCTGTTTTTATCGGTGTAGTTATTGGTGTTTTGGAAAAATCGACTCGCAAGATAATTTTCGGACTTATCGGAGGAATTATCGGAGGTGTATTAGGCGGTCTTATTGCCACTTTTATTTTGAAAAATGATGTACCAATGTGGTTATTTGTTCCTGAAAAAGCAAAAAACCTTGAATTTTCGTTATATACAACAGCTAATGCTGTTATATGGTTGATAGTCGGTGCTTTTATAGGATTTTTTACATCTCAGAAAAAAAGAGGTATTTCTGCATTTATCGGCGGCGCTTTAGGCGGTGCTATAGGTGGCGCGGTTGGGTGGGAGATATTTTTGCGATTGAGATATGAATCAACTTCTGCAATAATGTTTACTGTTGCCGATATGCTTTACGGCGGCATAACATCAGGCTTGATATTTCTTTTTATAGGGATGAGTGAAAGGTTTTCACCTGTTACTGAAGGTATGAATTTAGATGAAAGCATGATGATATGCGTAATATGTCGCAAAGAAACACCCGTAAGCGGCTATTGTATTAATTGCGGAAATATTTTGAAAGCACCTAAAGTTGTAAATCCGCGACGATACGGGGCTTTACATCGTATTTCAAATGTGTTCAGGTTTCTTGGACGGTTTATTTTAATTATCGGGTTAATAATGGCTACAAGTTATTTCGTGGTTTTATTACCAAAAAGTATTTTTCTATCTTCACTGGGTTTGATTGGCATATCAGCTGTTTCATATATGATTTTTGTTACGTTTAATGCAATTGCGGAAACTATTTTAGTTTTTCTGGATATTGAGAACAACACAAGAAAATTAAGTGAAAAGTAAAATATGATTATTTAAAAATCTTTTTAAGATGTCATTGCGAGGAATCCCGATGTTTGGGATGACGAAGCAATCTCAGAATTACTTTATAGAAAAGAAAGATTGCCGCACCCTTCGGGTTCGCAATGACAGTCAAAAAGGGACTTTTTTAACGCTCTCAAAGATATGGAAAATTGGAAAAATATTTTAAAAAAGGCAAGCAAGATTAAACTACTCGCGACCGATGTTGATGGTGTTTTAACTGATGGCAGAATTATAGTTTTAAACAGCGGGGAAGAAGTAAAATTCTGGGATGTATATGACAGGTTTGCGTTTAGTCTTATAAAAAATTATGCAAAAGATTTAAAAATAGCATGGATTACCGGCAGAAAATCACAACAAGTAGAGGATAGAGCAAGAGAAGTAGGTGTTCACTATTTATATCAGAAAAAGATGGATAAAATGTCTGCGATTAATGAAATTTTGAAAAAAGAAAATTTATTAATCAGCGAGATTGCTTTTATTGGTGATGATTTGGTGGATTTGCCGGTCCTTTTAAGATGCGGGTTTTCAATCTGTCCTAAAAATGCTTCCGATGAAATAAAAAAATCAGTTGATTACATAACTAATGTAGAAAGCGGGAAAGGTGTTTTTAGAGAGGTAGTTGAGATAATTTTTAAATCACAGGGATTATGGGAAAAAGTATTAAAGCATTATCGTGCTTGATTTTGATGTTTTTTTGTTTTGCTTCTTGTAGTGATGAGAAGAAAGATAAATTTTTTGTAAGAGATGAGTTCCCCGACCAGGTTATCAGAGATTTTACTATAAACAAATATGAACTTGAAACTCGCAAGTGGGATTTTTTTGCTGTTCGCGGTGATGTTTACGAAAAGAAGAAAAAAGTAAATGCTAAAAAAATAAAAATGAGCTTTTATGAAGCAGGAAAAATAAGTTCTGTTGTTTCCGCTGATAAAGCAATCTTGCAAACAGAAACCGGCGACATAAAAGCTGAAGGCAATGTAATTATTTTTTCTTTATTAAAAAATACAACCATTTTCGTGGATTCGTTAAGTTATTTTGAAAAAGCAGGAAAAATGTTTTCAGATTCTTTTGTCCGGCAGGAAAAACCCGATACTACGATTACGGGTTATGGTCTGGAAGCAAATACTGATTTATCGGATATTACAATTTTAAAAGATGTAAAAGCAGTAGTAAGAAATGAGAAAAAAAAGTGAAGCGATGAATTATAATATTCTATTTATTGTCTTACTGGTGTGTTTCTTTACTAATATTATTTATTCCGGTGAGCCGATAATGATTACCGGTGATAGGACTAAAATATTGCAGAAGGGCGATATAGTGGAGTATATCGGTAATGTAAAACTTGTTCAGGAGAATATTAAAGTTAAAGCCGATGAAATGAAGTCAAACGAGCGGACCGGTATTATAACAAGTTCAGGTAATATTTGTGTTCAATATTCCAGCGGCACAACCGAAACATACACATGGGGAAATACAGCAGAATATAACAAGAATACCGGCAGCGGAGTTATTTTAGGGAATGTTAAGGCTAAAAGATTTTTATCACAGAATACAACCAGTGTTATGGAGTTAACTTCAGAGAAACTTGAAATTTTTAATTATGGGGAAGATTTTCATGCAACAAAAAATGTTTATATTCAATATTCAAGCGCTACAACAAATACAAATGTCTGGGGAGAAACAGCTGAATTTAACAAAAATAGCGGTAGCGGAGTTATTTTAGATAATGTAAAGGTTAAAAGATATTTATCACAATGCACGACTGATTTTATAGAAATGACCTGCGAGAAACTGGAGATTTTTAATTTTGGAGAAAATTTACATGCAATGAAAAACGTTAATTTTTTTAAGGAACAAACTAAAACACAGAGTGATGAAGCAATTTACGACCAGAAGGCAGGCACACTTTTACTTTTGGGCGGTCCTCCAAAATTGACAAGAGTAGAGGATAAAAATTCCTCTGAATATACCGGCGATAAGATTTTATTAGAGATAGAAAAAGAAAAAATTACCATTTCAGGCAATACAAAGACAAAAATGATTACGCAGTGATTATATGCGCGAATAAATGTGAGTATTTGTGATTACTTATTCGTGAGATGTTAGAAAATTCGTGACCATTCGTGTTCCCGAGCGAAGTGAGGGTTAGTATGCAGTTAAAAGTTGAAAATATTGTGAAGGCTTATTCAGGACGCAGAGTGGTTAATAATATCTCTCTGCATGTTAATGATTCTGAGATTGTCGGTCTTCTTGGACCTAACGGTGCCGGGAAAACCACATCATTTCATATAATGGTAGGTTTAACGAAAGCGGATGAGGGTCATATATTTTACAATTCAGAAGATATTATAAATTTTCCCGTTCATTTACGTGCCAGAAAGGGTATTGTGTATTTATCCCAGGAATCATCAATTTTCAGGGGACTTACAGTCGAAGAAAATGTTCTTGCTATACTTGAGATGATTGATACGGATAAAGAAAGACGACATGAAAAATGTGAAATATTATTAAAAAAGCTGGGGATTCACCATCTTAAGGACAGATGTGCCTATAATCTTTCCGGTGGGGAGAGAAGGCGAACTGAAATAGCGCGGGCTTTGGTAGTAGAGCCGCATTTTATACTTTTGGATGAGCCGTTTGTCGGGATAGATCCAATCACAATAGCCGATATTCAGTGTATAATAAAGGACCTTAAAAAATCGGGCATTGGTGTTGTTTTAACCGACCATAATGTGCGTGAAGCACTGGAAATAATTGACAGAGCGTATATAATATATGACGGTAAAGTTCTCATAGAGGGTTCTGCACATCAACTTTTAAAAAGCGACGAAGCGAGAAAAATATATCTTGGCGAAAAGTTCAAAATGTGAAATTATTGATTTTTGCTGCAAATGTTTGTATATTGAATGCAGTTAAGGAGGATTATGTTTGTTAATATCAGGACAATAAAAGTAAAAGTATCGGAAACAGTTCTGGAACACATAAAGGAAAAATTGTTAAAAAGTAAAAAGTACTTTCCAAGAATAGAAAAGATCGAGGTATTTCTCACCAAACAAAAATATCTCTGTGTTGCCGAAATTATAATTAATGTCATAGGTCAAACGATAAGGATAAGCCAATCTTCGACAGATTTTCGTTCCGCATTCGACTTGGCTGCAGATAAGGTTGAGCAACAACTTAGAAAACAAAAAGAAAAATTAAAAAAACATAGAAAATCGACGAACCTTTTATTTGAAGATAATTATGAACAACAAGAAAAAATGCCGTTAGATTTGGATATCAGTAAATTTATTCCTAAAATATTAAGTATTGAAGAAGCAATAGAGGAGATGGATGAAAATGAGTATATGTTTTGGATTTTTATAAATAGAGCCACTAAAAAACTGTCGGTTATTTATAAAAAAATTAATTTAAAATATGGTTTGTATGAAATTGACAAGAGGAGTAATGCTGTAAAATAAATATTATAAAATGCGTCGAGCATAGTTAAAAAAAGATATCTTTTAGGAGGGTTTTCATGATGAAGATTTTGGATTTTTTGTCAGAAAGTTGTGTTCTAACGGAATTAAAGGGAAAAACAAAAAAAGAAGTTATCGCGGAACTTGTCGGTGTTCTGGCAAAGAAGAAACTCGTTAAAGATGTTGAAAAAACAGTAGAAGCTATTTTAAAGAGAGAAAGTGCAGGTTCTACCGGAATCGGGCAAGGTGTTGCTATACCGCACGCTAAAAGTGAAGATGTTTCAAAAATAGTTGCTTCATTGGGTATATCTAAAACAGGTGTTGATTTTGATTCTTTGGACGGTGAACCGGTATATATAATATTTTTAATGGTCGCACCACCTGCTTCAATAAGCGAGCATTTGCAGGCAATCGCCAAAGTTTCACGTATTTTAAAAGATAAGTACTTCAGGCAGTCGCTAAGAGATGCCCAGGCAGCGCAAGAAATTATTAAATTAATAAAAGAAGAGGATGCCCTGTAATATCGAAATATTTGCAATAATAATATGGAAAAAAGTATTACCATAAGAAACATTTTTGAAAATAAAGAAACAGAATACGCGCTCGAGATTATTTCAGGAGAAGAAGGGCTTGACAGGAAAATCGTTGTGCCTGAGATAAATCGTATGGGGCTCGTATTAACCGGGTTTTTTGATTATTTCCCTTATCAGCGGCTTCAAATAATGGGTTTATGCGAGATAACATATTTGAAATCACACACGGTAAGTAAGGATGTTTTCAAAAAAATCTTTTCATATGAGATTCCGGCAATAATGGTAACAAGGAATCTTGACGTTCCGTCAGAATTTTTAAAATTATCAGTTGAACACAAAATACCTATTATTAGATCGGTTATGGAAACCGGCAGGTTATCGACAGAATTAACATTATATCTTGAAAGTGTACTTGCCCCGTCTGTTATCAAACACGGTGTTTTGGTTAATGTATCCGGTATGGGTGTTTTGATTTTTGGTGATTCTTCCATTGGTAAATCTGAATGCGCTTTGGAACTTATAAAAAGAGGGCATATACTTGTTGCCGATGACGTTGTTGAAATTAAAAGATATTCCAGCGAAATACTTATTGGATTTGGTGAAGAACTTATTAGGCACCATATGGAAATAAGAGGTGTCGGAATTATTGACATAAGAAATCTTTTCGGAATTTTTGCAGTTATGGATTCAATAAAAATTGAATTAGTTGTTCAACTTGAACAATGGACAGGCGAAAAAGAATATGATCGTCTCGGACTTGACGAAAAATACACCGAAATACTCGGTGTTCGTATTCCGGAAGTAACCATACCTGTCAGGCCGGGTAGAAATACTGCTGCTATTATTGAAGTTGCTGCTATGAATCAGCGTCTTAAGCTGAGAGGTTATCATGCCGCCCAGGATTTAAATGAACGGCTTATTAAAATGATGAAAGATAAAAAGGAATAATGGACACACAATTTTTTATTATTACAGGCATTTCAGGCGCCGGAAAAAGTCAGGCAATAAAATGTTTTGAAGACCTGGGTTTTTTCTGTATTGACAATTTACCGCTGTTTTTAGTTGATAAATTTGTATCGCTTAGTTCAAGTTCAAAAGACAGCAGGTTTAAAAAGATAGCGCTTGGTATAGATATAAGAGAGGGCGAAGATTTATCAAATTTTCCAAGGATAATATCCAACTTGACCATCCGCCCGAGGATACTGTTTTTTGATGCATCTGATGAAACGATAGCAAGGCGATTCAGTGAAACGCGTCGAAAACATCCTCTTGGAAAACTTGTTATTGAAGCAATAAAAGCAGAGCGGGTTATTTTATCAGATATAAAAGCACAAGCAGCCAAAGTTATAGATACGTCCGGTATGAACCTTCAGGAGTTAAAAGAAACAATATCAAATTTATTGAAAATTTCAAAAAAAGCGGAAATGCGTATTACTGTCATATCGTTTGGTTATAAGTACGGTATTCCTACAGACGCCGACATTGTTATGGACGTAAGATTTTTACCTAATCCTTATTATGTCAAAGGGCTTAAAAATAGTACAGGTAACGAAAGAAAAGTGAAGAATTATATAATGGGTTTTGAAGATACAAAAAAATTCATAAAATTATTTTTCCCCATGATATTAAATATAATTCCAAAATATATTAAAGAAGGCAAATCTTATTTAACAATAGCACTTGGCTGTACCGGCGGGCATCACAGGTCTGTTGTACTGGCAAATCTTTTAAAAAAGCATTTAACAGATAGAAAATTCTCTGTAATTTTGAAACACAGAGATATTGATAAATAGTTTTTGTCCCTATTGTACCAGGACAAAAACTACTCCGAACTTGATTCGGGGTCTGACAATCAACCAAAATCTGAAAAGTTGATAAGATAATTTGATGTACAGGAATTTCAATGTTTAGCAGAGCTGACGCTCTGCGGCTACAACATCAGCTGTTTTGTTGAAAACCTACTTGGTAGCTGCAAAGCGAAGCTTTGCTTAACTTGATGTATAGGAATTTCAATGTTTGTAGTTGTAGTTGCACGCCCTTGGCGTGCCTAATTTGAGTTTTTTGGGGGAAAGTATGTCGCAGGATTCATCGCCATCATCAAAGAGAGGAAAGAAATATGCAGTAAAATTTACAGGTGATGAATATACTTTGCCTGATTTTTACGGAGAAGACAGGTTGGTAATATTGG